>NZ_JBKFBD010000028.1:0-76681 GCF_053345975.1 Microbacterium sp. C23T
GGGGAGTACGCCCCCCCGGACAGGGGCGGGGGCCCGGCGGGCGAGACCGCCCCCGCCAGGGCGACCCAGGGCGGCCTGTCGGTCGTCGTGGTCGAGAGCGAGCTCGTCGGCGGCGAGTGTTCGTACTGGGCCTGCATCCCCTCGAAGGCGATGCTGCGCGCAGGCGCCGCAGTTCGTGCCGCGCAGCGCGTGAAGGGCGCCGCCGAGGCGGTGACCGGCACCGTCGACGTGGCCAGGACCCTGGTGCGCCGCGACGAGCTGGTGCACAACTGGGACGACACGTCGCAGGTCGAGTGGCTCCAGGGCGCCGGCATCGATCTCGTGCGCGGGCACGGGCGCCTGACCGGCGAGCGCGAGGTCACCGTCACCGGTGCCGACGGCACCGAGACCGAGCTCGTCGCCCGCCACGCGGTCGTGGTGTCCACCGGTTCGGCGGCGCTCCTGCCCGACATCCCGGGGCTGCGCGACGTCGCACCGTGGACGAGCCGCGAGGCGACGGGCGTGCACGATGTCCCGGCATCGCTGGCGGTGCTCGGCGGTGGCACCGTCGGCACCGAGATGGCGACCCTGTACGCGTCGTTCGGCTCCACCGTGACCGTGATCGCCCGTTCCGGCCTGCTGCGAGGCGTCGAGCCCTTCGCGGGCGAGGCCGTCGAGAAGGCGCTGACGGATGCCGGAACCACCGTCAAGACCGGCGTCGAGGTCGAGCGGGTCTCGCGTGACGACGCCGGCGACGTGGTGATGGCGCTGTCGGACGGCTCCGAAGTGCGGGCTGCCGAGGTGCTGGTCGCGACGGGCCGGGTGCCGCGGACGGAGGATCTCGGGCTTGAGGCGATCGGGCTCGAGCCCGGTTCATGGCTCGACGTCGACGACACGCTCCGCGTGCGCGGCGTGGACTGGCTGTACGCGGTCGGCGACGTGAACCACCGCGCGCTGCTCACCCACCAGGGCAAGTACCAGGGCCGCGCCGCGGGCGACGTCATCGCCGCGCGCGCGAAGGCCGCCGACGTCGACGACGCCCCGTGGGGGAGGCACGTGGCCACCGCCGATCACGCGGCGGTGCCGCAGGTGGTCTTCACCGATCCCGAGGTCGCCGCGGTGGGGCACACCGAGAAGTCGGCGCGCGAGGCGGGTCTCCGCATCCGTGTCATCGATTACGACCTGTACTGGATCGCGGGCGCGAGCGAGGTCGCCGACGATTACCAGGGACGAGCGCGGGCGATCGTCGACGAGGAGCGCCGCGTGCTCGTCGGCGCAACATTCGTCGGGCAGGACGTCGGAGAGATGCTCCACGCGGCGACGATCGCGATCGTGGGCGAGGTGCCGATCGAGCGCCTCTGGCACGCCGTGCCGTCGTATCCGACGATCAGCGAGGTCTGGCTCCGGTGGCTCGAGGAGTACGGCCGCTGAGCCGCGCCTGAGGGTGCTCGGAGCGTCGCGGAGTACGCTGACCGCTCACCGCCACCGTGAGGAGGACCGCCATGCGACCCGAGCCCCTGCCCAC
This sequence comes from Microbacterium sp. C23T, assembly GCF_053345975.1. Lineage (NCBI taxonomy): Bacteria > Bacillati > Actinomycetota > Actinomycetes > Micrococcales > Microbacteriaceae > Microbacterium > Microbacterium sp. C23T. The sequence goes on from NZ_JBKFBD010000028.1 coordinate 1,505, forward strand.
CGGTCCCGGCCAGGAGTCGGTCTGGGACTACCCCCGCCCGCCGCGTCTGGAGCGGGTCGCACGCCGGGCGCGGATCCGGCTCGGCGGCGAGGTCATCGTCGACACCGACGACGTCGTCCGCGTCCTCGAGACGAGCCACCCGCCGGTCTACTATCTGCCGATCGAGGCGTTCGCCGAGGGGACGCTCACGCCCGGCGAGGGCTCCTCGTACTGCGAGTTCAAAGGCGGTGCCGCCTACTTCGACGTGCGCGGTGGCGACGAGGTGCGCCCCCGCGCGGCGTGGACGTACCCGCGTCCCTCCGCGGGGTTCGAGCAGCTCGAGGGCCGCGTGGCGGTGTACCCGCGCGAGATGGAGGGCTGCACGCTCGACGGCGTGGAAGTCGTGCCCCAGCCCGGGCGCTTCTACGGCGGCTGGATCACCCCAGACGTCGTCGGTCCGTTCAAGGGAGAGCCGGGTTCGCTCGGCTGGTGAGACACCCGGATGCTTCGGCATCCGTCCTGCGAACTGCACAGCGAACGCCCAGGCCCGACTCTTGTCTACCGATATATCGGTAGGTATCGTCAGTGTATCGGCACACGCTCGTTCAGGAGGTCGTCATGAGCGGTTCGTTCCAGGGATTCGGTTCGCGTCCATCAGGGCAGGGCTCGGGGCTTCCGAGCAGCTTCTGGGATGCGATGGACCAGTTGAAAGACACCTTCGAGCGCAGCTTCTCGCCGCGCGTCGCCAAGGGTGATGTGCGGGCCGCGGTGCTCGCGATCCTCGCCGAGAAGCCCATGCACGGGTACCAGATCATCCAGGAGATCGAGGAGCGCAGCGACGGTGCGTGGAAGCCGAGCCCCGGCTCGGTGTACCCGACGCTGCAGATGCTCGCGGACGAGGGCCTCGTCGCGGCCGAGGAATCGAACGGCAAGAAGACCTACTCGCTCACGGAGGCGGGTCGCGCGGCAGCGGCGGCCGCCGAGGGGCAGTCGGCCCCGTGGGAGGCTGCCGGATCACGCGACTCCGGACGCACGGCGCTCCCCAAGGCCGGCGCCAAGCTCGCCCAGGCGGCGGCGACGGTCGGTCGCAGCGGCACGCCCGAGCAGGTGGCCAAGGCCGTCGAAGTGCTCGACGAGGCGCGGCGTAAGCTCTACTCGATCCTGGCTCAGGACTGACGGCCGGCGTGCCGGCAGACGGCGTCGGCCCGAGTCCGCAGGTTCGGCGGGGCAGACGATCCCGGGCGACCGGGATCGCAGGCACTCCTAACCGCTGAACAGCACCGTCCGAGGAGCTTCGATGGCCGACGTCGGGAACCCGCGCGCCCGCTACCGCCGGATCCTGCGCTTCGCCGGCCGGTACATCGTGCAGGCGTGGTGGTTCGAGCTCGTGCTGCCGAGGTTCGGATTCGGCGCGCTCGCCGCGCGCGGCCGCACGAAACGCCTCCAGACCATCGCCCGCCGGTTCCACGTGCTCGCCGTCCAGTACGGCGGGCTCATGATCAAGGTGGGCCAGTTCCTCTCCTCGCGGCTCGACGTCCTGCCTCCTGAGATCACGAAGGAGCTGGAGGGCCTGCAGGACGAGGTCCCGCCCGTCGCCTTCCCCGCGATCCGTGCGCTCGCCGAGGCCGAGCTCGGCGTCCCCCTCGGTCGCGCGTTCGAATGGGTCGACGAGACGCCCGTGGCCGCAGCATCCCTCGGCCAAGCACATCGTGCGCGGCTGACGCCGGCCGATGCGGCCGAGACCGGGTTCGCCGACGTCGTCGTCAAGGTCCAGCGACCGGGCATCGAGGAGATCGTCGACGTGGATCTGGCGGCGCTGCGCCGCGTCGCCGGCTGGCTCACCCGGGTGCGGATCGTGCGCGATCACGTCGACCTGCCCGCGCTGGTGGAGGAATTCGCGCACACGAGCCGTCTGGAGATCGACTACCTTCACGAGGCGCAGAATGCGGAGCGGTTCGCGACGGACTTCGCGGGCGACCCCCGCGTCACGGTGCCCGAGATCGCGTGGGAGCGCACGACGCGCCGCGTGCTGACGCTCGCCGACGTCACCGCGATCAAGATCAACGACGTCGACGGGCTGCGGGCGGCGGGCATCGACCCGGCGGAGGTCGCGGTCGAGTTCGCGAACGTGATGTTCGACCAGCTCTTCCTGCGCGGGTTCTTCCACGCCGATCCCCACCCCGGGAACATCTTCGTGACGCCGGTCACGCGGGCGGCCGGCGACAGCCGGCATCCGTGGACCCTCACCTTCATCGACTTCGGCATGATGGGCGAGGTCCCCGACAAGCTGCGCCACAACCTGCAGCAGCTCATGATCGCCGTCGCCTCGCGCAACAGCGCACAGATGATCGACAGCATCCGGGCCGTCGGGGTGCTCCTTCCCTCCGCTGACACAGTGGAGCTCGAACGGGCCATGACGGCGCTGTTCGCGCGCTTCGGGGGCATGGGGTTCGCGGAGCTGCAGGAGGTCGACCCGCGCGAGTTCCGCCAGTTCGCCAAGGAGTTCGGCGACGTCATGCGGTCGCTGCCGTTCCAGCTGCCCGAGAACTTCCTGCTCATCATCCGCGCGGTCTCGCTCACCAGCGGCATGTGCAGCTCGCTCGATCCCGCCTTCAACGTGTGGGACGCCGTCGAGCCGTACGCCGCGCGGCTGCTGCGCGACGAGCGGGGCAACGCGGCGAAGGCGATCGCCCAGGAGGCGGTGTCGACCGCCGGTGTCATGGCCCGCCTGCCGCGGCGCCTCGACGACATGGTCACGCGCATCGAGGACGGGCGGCTCGTCGCCGACGTCCCGAAGCTCGACCGATGGCTGCGCCGCCTCGAGCGCCTGATCCGGCGTGTCGTGGCGGCCGTGCTGTTCGCCGGGCTGCTGATCAGCGGCGCCGTGCTGCGCGCCGAAGACCTCACGATCGGCACCGTGCTCATGATCGGCTCGCTCGTGCCGCTGCTGTACGCGCTGTTCGCGGGCTTCTCGGGCAGGCGCGGCCCGCACGACTGAGGTCACGTCGCCCCGGGAGATCGGGTGACGGATGCTGCGCCCCGGCGCGTCAGCGGCCGTCGATGTCTGCGATCGCCGTCTCGACCTGCGCCAGCCGAGCGCCCGGGTCGCCGGCGACCTCGATCACGCGAGCCCCACCGAGCAGGTCGGGGTCGTCGGAGAGCTCGAGCAGCGCGTCATCCATGGCCTCGCGCAGCTCCGGGTCCTCGTCCTCGGGCACCCGGATGTCTCCGTCGAGCGGCAGGAGCACGAGCAGATCCACGTGCGCCATCGCGGCCACGGCGAGGTCGACGGCTCGGGGCGGGTGACCGCCGGGGCGGGACGCGCGGCCGAGCTCGTCGAGGGCGGTGAGGTACGCGAGGAAGTCGAGCGGGCCGCGCTCGGCGATGACCTTCGCGCTTGGATCGAACTCGAGCAGGCGCCGGGCCGAGATGCCGAGCTGGGTGACGAAGAGTCCCGCATCGGGCTCGTCGCCCGCTTCATCCAGAAGTTCGTAGGGGTCCGACAGGACCTCGAACTCGGGGTGCGCCGCGGAGAAGTCGGCGATGAGGGTGCTCTTCCCGCTGGCATGGGTGCCGGAGACCACGATCCGCATGATCGGAGCATACGGGTGGAGCGCGTCCGGCTCGGTGGGCTCCCCACCCGCTACGGTGGCACGCAGGAACTCGTCCTCGGGGGTGCGTGTGGTCTGGGCGGTGATCGTGCGGGTCGCGGATCTGCTGGTGCAGCTCGCACTGATCTGGCTCGGGCTGCAGATCCTGCTGGTCGACGACGTCGAACTCACCCTCGATGCGCTCGCCGCATGGTGCGCGGTCGGCGGGCTCTACTGGCTCGCATCCGTGATCGTGGTCGGCGCGAGCGTGAAGCGCTCCCGCAGCGCCGCCCCGCGCTGGATCGGAGCGTTCGACGCGCACCCGGTCGTCGCGGCGGTCACCGTCACCGCGACCTTCCTGGCGAGCATCGTCGGGATCGTCGCCGCCACCGAGATCCTGGTGCTCCGCAACGATCCCGGCTGGGCGGGCTGGGTCGAGCCCGTCGGAGTGGTCGCGATGCTGCTGTCGTGGGCGCTGTACCACTGGGGCTTCGCGCGCATCTATGACCGCCGCTACCGCCTCTCGATCATCCCGCCGCTGATCTTCCCCGGCACCGAGAACCCGCGACTCGCCGATTTCGTGTACTTCTCGTTCACGAACGCGACGACCTTCTCCGTCTCCGACGTGCAGGTGGTCACGACGCGCATGAGGTGGACCGTGGTCTGGCACACGACGACGAGCTTCTTCCTCAACGCGCTCATCATCGTGCTGGCGTTCAGCACGATCATCAACGCGGGCCCGGTGGATCTCTAGACTTCGAGAACGAGCGCCCGGGCGCGGCGCTCCCGCCGGAGACGAGCGAAGGAGACGCGATGCAGCTGGGAATGGTGGGCCTCGGCCGGATGGGCGGCAACATCGTCCGGCGCCTGATGCGGGACGGTCACGAATGCGTCGTGTACGACGTCAGCCCGGACGCCGTGTCCGCTCTCGCGGGCGAGGGCGCCGTCGGATCTGAGGGCCTCGCCGACCTCGTGTCGAAGCTCGAGGCGCCGCGTGCGGTCTGGCTCATGATCCCCGCCGGGCTCACGGGCAAGGTCGTCGACGAGGTCGCCGCGCTGATGGACCCGGGCGACATCATCATCGACGGCGGCAACTCGAACTACCGCGACGACGTCCGCCGTGCGGCCGCGCTGCGGGACAGCGGGATCCACTACGTGGACGTCGGCACGAGCGGCGGCGTGTTCGGCCTCGATCGCGGATACTGCCTCATGGTCGGCGGCCCCGACGAGGCGTTCGCCCGCATCGAGCCGATCCTGCGCACGATCGCCCCGGGAAACGGCGAGGTCGAGCGCACGCCTGGCCGCGCCGGGGACTTCGCGCCGGAGGAACTGGGCTACCTCCATTGCGGTCCGTCCGGTGCGGGTCATTTCGTGAAGATGGTGCACAACGGCATCGAGTATGGCGTGATGGCGGCGCTCGCTGAAGGCCTCAACATCCTGGAGCACGCGGATGCCGGCGTGCAGGAGGCCGAGCACTCCGCCGAGGTCGCCCCGCTCGAGGAGCCGGAGTTCTACCAGTTCACGATCGACACCCCGAAGGTCGCGGAGCTGTGGCGCCGCGGATCGGTGATCTCGTCGTGGCTCCTCGACCTCACCGCGGCGGCGCTCCAGGGCAACCCCACGCTCGACGGTCTCGCGGGACGCGTCTCGGACTCGGGGGAGGGGCGCTGGACGGTCAAGGCCGCGGTCGACACGGGTGTTCCCGCGCCGGTGCTCGCAGCATCCCTGTTCGAACGATTCGCCTCGCGCGGCGAGGACCATTTCGCCAACCAGGTGCTCTCGGCCATGCGGCTGCAGTTCGGCGGCCACCAGGAGCTGCCCGCCGGTGACGTGCTCGAGGCGGGCTCGCGCAAGTCGGAGTCGTCGAGCGGCGGTCAGTCCCAGACCGACGGCGCTTCGTGACCAAGGTCGATCTCAAGAAGTCGATCGCGGCGTACACGGCGCAGCGCGGGTCGTTCGAGATCGTGGACGTCCCACCGATGCAGTACCTCATGGTCGACGGCCGCGGCGACCCCAACACCTCGGACGAGTACAGCGAGGCCGTGGCGGCGGTGTTCGGGGTCGCCTACAAGCTGAAGTTCCTCAGCAAGGCCGAGCTCGGCCGCGACTACGTCGTGATGCCGCTCGAGGGCCTGTGGTGGTCCGACGACATGGTGGCGTTCACGTCGGAGCGCGACAAGTCCCGGTGGAGCTGGACGATGATGAGCCTCGTCCCCGAGTGGCTCGACGGCGGGCACTTCGAACGAGCGCGGGATGCGGCCGCCGCCAAGGGCGCGTCACCCGCCCTGGATCGGCTGCGCGTGGCGGAACTCGCCGAGGGCCGCTGCGTGCAGACCCTGCACGTCGGGTCGTACGACGACGAGGCGCCGGTCCTCGCCGAGATGCACGAGCGCTTCATCCCCGAAGCGCGGCTGCGCATGCGCGGGCTGCACCACGAGATCTACCTCGCGGACCCTCGCCGCACGGCCCCCGAGAAGCTCCGCACGATCCTGCGCCAGCCCGTCGAGCCGTCGGGCTGACGTTCAGGCGGCCGGCGGCTTCGCGGCGTCGGGCGCGTCCTGTGCCGGGTGGCCGTGGGTGCCGTCCGCGGTGCTGCCCGGACCGCGCGAGATGAGGTTCGTGGCCCAGCGTTCGTTGAACCCTGCCAGGAATCCGACGGCGCCCCAGAAGAACCAGCTCGCGATGTGATCGTCGGGGACGGTGAAGATGCCCGCGAGCAGTCCGCTCTTCAGGAAGAACACCACGGCCGCGGCGAAGAACCAGCCGAGGAAGATGCGGTAGATCGCCGCGCCCCGGGCGGCCGACTCGATCGTGAGATTGTGCATCCGGTGCATGCGGAGCATGACGCTGACGCAGGCGCCCGCCGCGCCTGCTCCGACGGCGACGAGCACATCACGCAGGGCCTCGCTCTGGTCCACCGGCATCGGCCCCTGGCGCCACAGCGTGATGACGGCCGCGCCGCCGGCGCCGATGAGCAGGAGGAGGAAGAACGTCATCGTGACGCCGCCGAGCAGGCCTCGCGCGTACCGTCGGCGCGCGATCTCGCCCTCTCTGCGCTGGAGGAAGTCGGCCGCGTAGGTGATGCGGCCGTCCAGGGCGGTGAGCTCCGAAGGGTGGGGGCCCGGTCCGTCGAAGCCGATCGCGGCGATTCTCACCGCTTCGTGCACGAGTTCGTCGAGCGTGGCGACGTCTTCGCCGCGCAGGACGAACCGCCCGCGCAGGATGATCTCGTCCAGCCTGCCGAATTGCTGCGGGGCGTTCACGGCGACGATCAGGGCCGCCTTCTGGAACTGCGCGTCGTCGACGTGGAGGAGCCCGATCGGCTTCTTCCGCGAGGTCGCACGCTTGCGCGCGGCCGCGCGTCCTCGCGCAGCCTCCCGCATCCGTCCGATCTCGAGGGCGATCCATGACCTGCCCTCGGGGATCTTGATGCCGACGGTCGGTGGCGCCGGCAGCGTCGCATCAGCCACGATCGCTCTCCCTCAGCCTCGCGGCGCGGGTTGCGCCGCATGCTGTGAGGAGAGCGCACACGCGCCGCGTGATACCCCGGCGGACGAACGGATGCCGCGACCCGGCCGGGTCGCGGCATCCGTTTCTCGTCGTGCTTACGCCGTCGCGTCGGCGCGCTTGGGGAGCACCCAGCCGGCCCGCGGGAAGTGGCACGTGTAGCCGTTGGGGATGCGGATCAGGTAGTCCTGGTGCTCGGGCTCGGCCTCCCAGAACGGGCCCTCGGACTCGATGGTGGTGACGGCCTTGCCGGGCCAGAGACCCGAGGCGTCGACGTCGGCGATGGTGTCGCGCGCGACCTCGGCCTGCTCGGCGGACAGCGGGAAGATCGCGGAGCGGTAGCTCGAGCCGATGTCGTTGCCCTGGCGGTTCATGGTCGACGGGTCGTGGATCTGGAAGAAGAACGCCAGGATGTCGCGGTACGAGGTCTTCGTGGGGTCGAAGACGATCTCGACCGCCTCCGCGTGACCCGGGTGCTTGCGGTAGGTCGCGTGCGCATTCTCGCCGCCGGTGTAGCCGACACGGGTGTCGAGCACTCCGGGCTGGCGGCGGATGAGGTCCTCCATGCCCCAGAAACAGCCGCCGGCGAGGACCGCCGTCTCGGTGCCGGGGGTGCGGGTGATCTCGCCGGTGTCGAAGGGACCGCTGGTCATGATGCGTGCTCCTGGTTCTCGGTGGTGAAGAGGTGTCGGTAGGCGCCGTAGCCCTCGTCCTCGAGCGACGAGGCGGGCACGAAGCGCAGTGCGGCCGAATTCATGCAGTATCTCAGGCCCCCGGCCTGCCGTGGGCCGTCGGGGAAGACGTGACCCAGATGGCTGTCGGCGCCCGACGAGCGCACCTCGGTGCGTGGCAGCAGCAGCTTCCAGTCCTTCTTCGTCGAGACGGCGTCGGGCTCGATGGGCTTGGTGAAGCTCGGCCATCCGGTTCCGCTGTCGTACTTGTCGGTCGACGAGAAGAGCGGCTGGCCCGAGACGACGTCGACGTAGATGCCGGGGTCGTGGTTGTTCCAGTAGGCGTTGCGGAAGGCGGGCTCGGTGCCCTCCTCCTGCGTGACGCGGTACTGGGTGTCGGAGAGGCGGCTCAGCGCCTCGGGGGTCTTGCGGTACTCGTTGCTCACGATTCCTCCAGTTCGACGCGGCTGGCTGCGGCGTCATAGAGGAGAACGGATGCCTCACGGGTTTTGGTCCCGCGAACCTGGGAGCGAGCTTCGAGTTCTGGGCGACGGGTGTCTTCGGCCGTTTCGCATACGCCGACGAAACATCGGTTCGCGTGGACTGGTCCGGCCGGAGCACCCGATTCCCGGCCGGAAGGGGTCGACCATGAACGACCGCATCACCACAGGCCCGCGCGTCGTCGCCGGCGCCGTCGCCCTCCTCGGAGTGGCGGCACTGACGCTCGGGCCGCGTGCGATCGTCGCGCCGGCGCGCGGGGAGTTCCTGCGCGCAACCGAGGCCGTGGCCGCACCCGTGTCCGCCCTGCTTCCGCACGCGAGCATCGATCAGATCCTCAACACGCTCCTGTTCGTGCCGCTCGGTGCGGCCCTCGCGCTTCTCCTTCCGCGCAGGCTGTGGTGGGTGGCGATCGGCGGCGGTCTCGCGCTGTCGGCCACCGTCGAGTACCTGCAGGCCTCGATCCCCGGGAGGGTGCCCGATGTCGACGACGTGCTGTGGAACACCGTCGGAACGACGATCGGCGTGGTCGCGGTGACGCTCGTGGCTCTGGCCGTCGCGGCGGCGGGAAGCCTGCTGCGGCGTTCGGTCAGGCCGACCCGAGCTCGCCGCTGAGGCGGCGGTGGAAGCGGGCCGCAGCATCTGTCATCCCGTGCAGCTCGACGGTCGTTCCGCGCGCCTCGTACTTCGTGACGATGGCGTCGAGGGCGGCGACCGTCGAGGCATCCCAGACGTGGGTGCGCGAGAGGTCGATCACGACGTGCGGCGGGTCGGCGGCGTACTCGAACTGCGTGGTGAGGTCGTTGCTCGAGGCGAAGAAGAGCTCGCCGTCCACGCGGTAGCGGGCGGTGTCGCCGTCGACCTCGCGCGTCACGGTCGTGAAATGCGCGACGCGCCGGGCGAACAGCACCATGGCGGCGAGCACGCCGAGGATCACGCCGACGGCGAGATTGTGCGTCCACACCGTGGCCACGACGGTCACGAGCATCACGAGGGTCTCGCTCAGCGGCATCCGTTTCAGCGTCGACGGACGGATGCTGTGCCAGTCGAACGTCATGACCGACACCACGATCATCACGGCGACGAGGGCGGCCATCGGGATGAGTCCGACGATGTCGCCGAGGGCGACCACCAGGATCAGCACCCACACGCCCGCCATGAACGTCGAGATCCGCGTGCGGCCGCCGGACGTCTTGACGTTGATCATCGTCTGGCCGATCATCGCGCAGCCACCGGTGCCGCCGAAGAACGCCGAGGCGACGTTGGCGACGCCGAGGCCCCACGCCTCGCGGGTCTTGCGCGAGTGGGTGTCGGTGATGTCGTCGACGAGCTTCGCGGTCATCAGCGACTCGAGCAGACCGACCAGCGCGGCGGCGAACGCGTAGGGCGCGACGATCTGCAGCGTCTCCCAGGTCAGCGGGACGTTCGGGATGAGGAGCTCGGGAAGGCTCCGGGGCAGCTCGCCCTGGTCGGCGACGTTCGGCACCGCCGAGAGGCCGAACGCCACGACCACCACGGTGAGCACGACGATCGCGATGAGCGGCGCGGGGACGGCGCGCGTGATCCGCGGCCAGACGAACAGGATGCCGAGACCCACGGCGACGAGCACGTACACCGCCCACGGCACGTCGACGAGCTGCGGCATCTGCGACAGGAAGATCAGGATCGCCAGGGCGTTCACGAAGCCCACCATCACGCTGCGCGGGATGAACCTCATGAGCCTCGCGACGCCCAGCACCGCGAAGAGCACCTGGATGATGCCCGCCAGGGCGATCGTCACGATGAGGTAGTCCGAGCCGTACTCGCGCGCGACCGGTGCGATCACCAGCGCGACTGCGCCCGCGGCGGCGGTGACCATCGCCGGGCGCCCGCCGGTGAACGCGATGACGACGGCGAGCACGAACGAGGAGAACAGTCCCACCCGCGGGTCGACGCCGGCGACGACTGAGAACGCGATGGCCTCGGGGATGAGGGCGAGCGCGACGACGAGGCCGGCGACGACCTCACGGGTGAGCAGCCGCGGCCGGCGCAGCGCCTGCAGCACGGTCGGCTCGCTGCGGTAGCGATCGGCGGATTCGGCGACGGCGGACACGGCTGCTCCTCGGATTTCGCGCGCACCGTCGCGCCCGCAGGGGGTGGATGAGGGGAGGGATGCCGCGACCCGCGCGGCCCCACGACTCTACTCCGCGAGCGCACAGGGCACCCTTGGCATACGGAGTAACGTGGAGGCCGATGTCGGCCTCCGTGTTCACAGGGCATCTGCCCGGCGACCGGGCGTACCGCCGGCTCATCGCGGGGTTGTTCTTCGCGGGCGTCGCGACGTTCGCGCAGCTGTATTCGCCGCAGGCGGTGCTGCCGCTGATCGCCGCCGAGTTCGCCGTGCCGCCCGCGACCGCGGCGCTCACGGTGTCGGTGACGACGCTCGCGCTCGCCGTCACCGTCATCCCGTGGTCGGCCGTCGCCGACCGCGTCGGCAGGGTCCCCGCGATGACTGTCGGGATCATCGCGGCGACGGTGTTCGGCCTGCTCGCTCCGTTCAGCCCCGACTTCGGCACGCTGCTCGCGCTGCGCCTGCTCGAGGGTGTGGGTCTCGGCGCGGTTCCGGCGATCGCGCTCGCCTATCTCAGCGAGGAGGTGGATGCTGCGCACACGGCGGCCGCCGCGGGCAGCTACATCGCCGGCACCACGATCGGCGGGCTCGCGGGCCGCATCGTCGCCGGACCGGTCGGCGACTTCGCCGGCTGGGAGATCGGGGTGCTCGTCGTCGCGGTCGTGTGCGCCGTCTCAGCGGTCGCCTTCCTGATGCTGGTGCCGAAGGCGCGCGGGTTCATCGCGCTGCGCCATCGCCCGCACCCCGGGCCGTCGCTGCTGCACCGGCTGGCAGTGAACCTGCGGTCTCGGCGGCAGCTCGCGCTCTACGCGCAGGGGTTCCTGCTGATGGGAGGCTTCGTCGCGCTCTACAACTACCTCGGCTTCGCGCTCGCCGCGCCGCCGTACTCGATGCCGCACTGGGCGGTCAGCCTGCTCTTCCTCGCCTACCTCGCCGGCACCGTCGCGTCGCCCATCGCGGGAACGCTCGCGTCGCGCTTCGGGCGGCTTCCGGTCCTGCTGATCTCGAGCACCGTGATGGCGGCGGGAGCGGCGCTCACGCTGGTGCCGGCCGTCCCCGTCGTGCTGGCGGGCCTCCTCGTCTTCACGGCCGGGTTCTTCGCCGCGCATGCCGTGGCGTCGGGCTGGGCGCCGGCCGCCAGCACGCCGGACGCGCGGGCGCAGGCCTCGTCGCTGTACTACCTGGGCTATTACGGCGGCTCCAGCCTGTTCGGCTGGGCGCTGGGCCTCGTGTTCGTCGCGGCCGGGTGGGACGGCGTCGCCGTGGCGGTGCTGGCGCTGATCGCGACGGCGGTGCTGCTGGCGGTGGCGTGGCTGCGGCCGACGGCGCCGCGCGTACGGTGAGGGAGGAGCGGATGCTGCGGGTCGAGGCGTCCGTGGCCGAATGGTGGAGCGTCTGAGGCGTCGAGTCAAGGGGGTGTCAGCTGTTCACCCCGTCGACCTAAAGTCGCTCGAGTGGTGGACCGAGCCAGCGCCCAGCCCGACCACTCGGGTTTTCGCGCCGATATCCAAGGACTGCGTGCGATCGCAGTCGGGTCGGTCCTGCTCTATCACGCGGGCCTGCCGTTCCTGCCGGGCGGCTACGTCGGCGTGGACGTGTTCTTCGTCATCTCGGGCTTCCTCATCACGTCCCATCTCCTGGGTCAGCTGGAGAGCCACGGCAGGCTGAGGTTCGGGGAGTTCTACGCGCGACGGGCGCGCCGGATCCTCCCGGCATCATTCGTCGTGCTCACGCTCTCGGTGGCCGCTGCGCTCATCTGGTACCCGCCGCTGCTGATGAAGGACCTCTGGGCGGCGGCCGTCGCCACGGCGCTCTACGTGCCGAACTACTTCTTCGCCTCTGCGAACTCGGACTACCTCGCCGAGTCGTCGAACCCGTCGCTGTTCCAGCACTACTGGTCGCTCGGCGTCGAGGAGCAGTTCTATCTGCTGTGGCCGGCGTTGCTCGCGCTGGTGTGGGTGCTGGTCCGGTCGCGGCGCGCGCTCGTCGGGGTGCTCATCGTCGTGGTGGCCGCGTCGTTCGCGCTCTGCGTGTGGCTCACGTTCGCCGCCCAGCCGTGGGCGTTCTTCTCGCTCCCCTCGCGCGGGTGGGAGCTCGGCATCGGCGGGCTCGTGGCCGTGCTGCTGCAGCGGAGGCGCGGGATCGTGGGCGAGCGGTGGGCGGCGCCCCTGGGGTGGGTGGGCATCGCGGCGGTGGCGGCATCCGTCTTCTTCTTCTCGTCCGAGACGCTCTTCCCGGGCGCAGCGGCCGCGCTTCCCGTGCTCGGCACGGCTGCCGTGATCGCGGCGGGCGAGTCGCGGCGCGGACCGACACGGATGCTGTCGGCCCGGGGCATGGTCTTCCTCGGAACGATCTCGTACTCGCTGTATCTCGTGCACTGGCCGGCGCTCGTGCTGCCCGGCACCGCGCTTCCCGGGGAGCTGCCGCTGTGGATGACGCTCGGCATCGCGATCGCATGCGTGCCCGCGGCGTGGCTGCTGTACCGGCTCGTGGAGGACCCGGTGCGCCGGACGCCGCTGCTCACGAAGCGGCGGGCGCGCGTCACGCTGGCGGGTGCGCTGGCCGGCTCGCTCGCGTGCCTCGGGCTCGCCAGCGCCGCGTACGCGGTGGCCGATACCAGGTCCCTGCACGCCGAGCGCGCGGCGTCGAGCACCGTCATCGCCGACGCTCCGCGCGGCACCGACTTCGTGCCCGACAACCTCGCGCCGGCGCTTCGGGACGCGCGCGACAGCCTTCCCGAGGTCTACGACGACGGCTGCATGCTCGGCATCGCCTCGACGGATGCCGAGGGCTGCGTCTACGGCGATCCCGCGGCGCCGCGCATCGTGCTGTTCGGCGACTCGCACGCCGCGCAGTGGTTCCCGGCGCTCGAGGGCTTCGCGACCTCGGCGGGGTACTCCGTCGAGGTGCACACCAAGAGCTCGTGCCCCGCCGCCGACATCGAGTCGCTCCGCCGCGGTGCACCGTACCCGCAGTGCCCCGAATGGCGCGATGCCGTGATCGATCGCATCAACGCCTCGCCACCCGCCCTGGTGCTCATGGCGACGTTCACCGACCCCGAGCTCGCCCCGCGCGTCGACGACGATGCCAAGACATGGGCGGCGGCGTTCGGCCGCACGCTCGACGCGATCGACGCGCCCGTCGCGATGATGGCGGATACCCCCGACATGAGGGAGGACCCGGCGCCCTGCCTGTCGGCGCACCTGTCCGACGCGGCGGCGTGCGCGCAACCGCGGACGGTCGCGCTCGCGGGGGCCGCGCGTGAAGGTGAGGCGACCGCCGCCGAGAAGCGCGGCATCCCGCTCGTCGATCTCAACGAATACCTCTGCGACGCTGACGCCTGCCCGCCGATCATCGGCAACACGCTCGTCTACCGCGACTCGCACCACCTCACCGCCGCCATCAGCGCCGACATGGCCGACGTGCTCGGACGGGCGCTGCAGCCGCTGCTGCCACCCGCTTCGGGCGGCTGATCGGCGCGACGCCCAGCCGCCGCGCAAGGACGGCCGTTGCGCGCGGCCCCTCGCGCCCGGAACGATGGGGGACATGCGCGCGGTCGTGTACGAGCGATACGGGTCGCCCGAGCGGCTCGAGCTGCGCGACGTCCCCCGGCCGGTGCCCGGCGCCGGCGAGGTGCTGGTAGAGGTCGTCGCGACGTCGGTCAACCTGTCGGACTGGGAAGGGCTGCACGGCAGCCCCGCCTATGCCCGGCTCGGCGGGCTGTTCCGGCCCCGCCGCGGGATCCTCGGCTCCGACATCGCCGGCCGGATCGCGGCCGTCGGCGACGGCGCGACCCGCTTCGCGGTCGGCGACGCGGTGTTCGGCGACATCATGCCCCGCTACGGCGGGTTCGCCGAGTTCGTCGCCGTGCCCGAGTCGATGCTCGCCCCCAAGCCCGCACAGCTGTCCTTCGCCGAGGCAGCCGCTCTTCCGCAGGCGGCGGCGATCGCGACGCACGCGGTCGCGCTGGCGAAGCCGGGAGCACGGATGCTGCTCAACGGCGCCGGCGGAGGTTCCGGGAGCCTCGCGATCCAGCTCGCGGTCGCCCAGGGCGTGCACGTGACGGCGGTCGACAACGCGGGCAAGCTCGACTTCCTCCGCGCGCTCGGCGCGAACGAGGTGATCGACTACCGCCGTGACGACTTCACGCGGCACGGGCCGTACGACCTCATCGTCGACCTGGTCGCGCGCCGTTCGGTGTTCGCCTACGCCCGCGCGCTCGCGAGGGGCGGACGGTGTGTGATGGTGGGCGGAACGGCGAGGACCCTGATACGGATGCTGACCGCCGGCGCACTGCTCGGGGCCATGACCCGCACGCACCTGGGCGTGCTGTTCGTGCGCCAGGGGCCCTCCGCGTTCGTGCCGGTCGCCGACCGCTGCGCAGCGGGCGAGGTGCAGGTCCACATCGATCGCGTGTTCCCGCTCGACCAGGTGCCCGAGGCTCTCGTGTGGCACGGCGAGGGCCATGCCCTCGGCAAGGTCGTGGTGGCGGTGCGCTGATGCGGGGCTCGACGCCGTCCTCGAGCCGACGCGACTCGCGTGGGTATCAGTCCGACGCGCAGTGTGTCAACGGGCCGGCGGATCCGGGTGCCTCCGCATAACCTGGCGGAGCAACACAAGCAGTTCAGCGCGTAGCGGTCGAGCTTCGGCGTTCGGGTCGCCGTACCGTCTCCCGCGAACGCGTGATGGTCCCGGTGGGAGGGCAACCCACCGGGACCATCTTCTTCGTCGGGGAATCCGGATGCCGCGTGCCGAGGCATCCGTCCGGCATTAGCCTGTCGGCATGCACCGGATCTTCTCGATCAGCTTCGCCTCGGTCTACCCGCTCTACGTCACCAAGGTCGAGAAGAAGGGCCGCTCGACCGAGGAGCTCGACGAGGTCATCGAGTGGCTCACGGGATTCGACGACGCCGAGCTGAAGCAGCACATCGACGAGCACACGACCTTCGAGGACTTCTTCGCGGACGCCGACCTCAACCCGAACGCCTCGCTCATCACGGGAGTCATCTGCGGCATGCGCGTCGAGGAGATCGAGGACCCGCTGATGCAGAAGATCCGCTACCTCGACAAGCTCGTCGACGAGCTCGCCCGCGGCAAGTCGATGGAGAAGATCCTCCGCGCCGGCTGATCGACCGGATCGACGCCCACCTCGACGCCGTCGAGCCAACGGCGGACGCGCCCGGCGTCGTCGATGATCAGGCCGGTCGTCGGGCCGGCGCGTCCGATCCACGCGAGGTCGTCGAACCCTGCCACCACGGCCGCGGTCGCCCAGACATCGGCATGGGCGAGGCTCGCCGCCACCACCGTCGCCGACGCGGCTCCCGCCGCTGCGCGGCCGGAGCGCGGATCGATGATGTGCGCGCCGCGCTCCGCGCTCCCCGACGTGGCGACGGCTCCATCGCGCACGGGCACGGTGGCGAGCATCCGGGTGCGGTCGGAGGGATCGACGATCGCGACGTTCCAGGTCCAGTCGGCTCCCGGCGCGGTGAACAGCTGGAGGTCGCCGCCCGCGTTGATTCCCGCAGCGACCACGCCCGGGCGCTCGAGCAGCGGGGCGAGGTGCGCACGGGCCGTCCGCTCCGCGGCCCATCCTTTGACGTAGCCGGTGGGGTCGAACACACCGGCCCATGTCGCGGTGAACAGGCCGCCGGTGTCGGACTCGGCCCGGGCGCACGCCCTGGCGACCTCGGAGACCAAGGGCGAGGCATCCGCCATTGCGAGCGCGCCGCGCGCCACGCGCAGCAGGTCGGAGTCGTCGCGATACGGCGAGAACACCCGATCCGCGAGGCGAAGCTCATCGAAACAGGCGGCGGTGGCGGCGGCGAACACGTGGGGGTCGACGTCACCGATCACGTGCACGCTGATCGCCGTGCCCATGATGTCGGCGACCTCCACGCGCCGGGGCGGACGCCTCATGCCCGGGCCTGGTCGATCGCGCTCTGCAGCGACTGCAGGTAGCCCTGGCTGGTGTAGGTCGCGCCCGACACCATGTCGATGTCGGCGGACTGGGCGGCGGTGGTCTCGGCGACGAGCACGGGCAGCGCGCGCTGGTTGATCTGGCGGTCGCGGGGGTTGCCCGACGGGTACTCCGGCACCTGGACGTCGGTGATCTGTCCGGCCGAGACCGTGATCTGCACCTGGACCGGGCCGAAGCGGGTGTTCGCCGAAGAGCCCGTGAAGGTGCCGTCGGAGAGTCCGCTCGACGACCCGGCGCCCGGGTCCGAGCCCGTCGTTCCGGACGTCGCACCGCTCGAGCCGCCGGTTGAACCCGCATCGGTCTGGGCGCCGCTGCCGGTCTGGGTGCCGGTGTCGGTCTCACTGCCGGTGCCACTGCCCGTCGAGCCCGACGAACTCGAGGGGCTCGACGAGCTGCTCGTGGTTCCCGCGGCGACGGGCTGGATCGTGTCGACGTGCGAGGTGCGATAGCTGAACAGCAGCACCAGGCCGCTGACAGTGGCGAGGACGGCGTAGACGATCTTCTTCATCGCGGACTCCTGGAACGGTGCATGACGGCCTCAGATCGTGAAGGACTCGGAGTGGATGCGGGCCGGCGCGACGCCCGCCGCGCGCAGGTCGCGGGTGACGGCGTCCATCCACGGCTGCGGACCGCAGACGAACACGTCGTAGGCCGCGAGGTCGCGCGCAAGATGACGGAGGGCATCGGCGCCGTTCCAGGCGGCATGCGTCGCCGGGAGCCACGGCGTCGTGGACGACGCTCGCGGACCGGTGAGGGGAACGTGCCGCACCCCGCGATCACGCACGAGCGCGGCGATGGCGGCGCCCCGCAACGCGGCGTCGGGGGCCGAGTCACGGGTGACGAGCGTCGCGTCGCCCGGCGCGTACGGCTCGGACTCGAGCAGCGACACGAGTGGTGCGACCCCGGCGCCGGCGCCGACCAGGAGCAGCTTCCGCCCGCGGCGTTCGTCTCCGGTCATCCGACCGTACGGGCCCTCGATCAGCACCCTCGTGCCCGGGCGCAGGGCGGCGAGCCGGGCGGTGCCGTCCCCGACGATCCGCGCCGAGATGGCGAGCTCGTCGCCCCGGGGCGCCGAGGAGAGGGAGAACGGATGGCCGCGCGACCACCCCGCGCCGTCGAGAAACCGCCAGACGAAGAACTGGCCGCCGCGTGCGGCGAGGCGCTCGAGTCGGCGTCCGCGCATCCGCACGGTCACCCCGCCGGCGCCGTCCGCCTCGACCGCGGCGACCCGCAGGCCGTGCCGCCACGACCGAACCACCGGAACGCCGAGGCGGAACACGACGATCGCGGCGGCCGCGAGCGCCCACAGGGTCCACCAGTAGACGGTGGCCCACGGCGACGCCGTGAAGTCGGCGCCGGCCCACAGCTGGTGCGGCAGCGCGATGCCGACGCCGATGTACGCGTACAGGTGGAGCAGGTGCCACGACTCGTACCGCAGCCGGCGCCGGGCCCGCCGCATCGACGTCACTGCGACGAGCACGATGAGCGCGGCGCCTGCCGTCGCGAGCAGCATGCCCGGGTAGTCCCACACGAACTCCCACAGCTGCACGAACGGGTTGATCTGCGCGACCGCCGCGTAGCCGGCGACGAGCAGCGCGATGTGCGCGAGCATGAGCCACAACGACCAGAACCCGACGACGCGGTGCATCCGCGTGATGCCGTCGCGGCCGAACCCTCGCTCGAACAGCGGCACCCGCGCCATGAGCAGCACCTGGTAGAGCAGGAGGTTCGCCGCGACCAGGCCGCACAGGCGACCGACCGCATTGAGCGCCTCTGCGCCGCCCCCGAGAACCGCGTCGACTCCGCCACCCGACACCCACAGGGCCGCCACGAACAGGCTCGTCAACCAGATGACGACGATCGCTCCGGCATTCCACATGGCTGCGCGGCGCAGGCCCGTCGAGACGGACGGATGCCGCAGAGCGACCGGTGCGGTCGGTGACGCGATCGTCGACATGGCTGCTCCTCAGGTTTCGCGGGGAAGGCTCAGGACCCGTCGGAGTCGGTCCCGGAGCCGGAGTCGGAGTCGGAGTCGTCGCCGCGCGGGTCGCCCTGACCGGGGCCGCCACCGGGTCCGCCGTTCTGCCAGCCGTCGTCGGGGCCGCCGCGCTGCCCGGACCCGTCTCCGGGCCGGCCTGGCGCATTGCCGTCCTGGTTCCAGCCGACCGGGCCGCCGGCGGGTCCGCGCGAGCCGCCCGCGGCCC
Source organism: Microbacterium sp. C23T (assembly GCF_053345975.1). Classification (NCBI taxonomy): domain Bacteria; kingdom Bacillati; phylum Actinomycetota; class Actinomycetes; order Micrococcales; family Microbacteriaceae; genus Microbacterium; species Microbacterium sp. C23T. Next base: position 20,041 of record NZ_JBKFBD010000028.1, read on the forward strand.
AACCGGTGCCGAAGCCGACGCCGAGGAGCAGGACGGCGGCGACCGCGGCACCGGTGATCTTGACCCACGTGCGCCGCAGGAACGGCGGCTTCTCCGTGGCGGGCGCGGGGGCGGCGGCCACGACCGGAGCGACTGGAGCGGCCGCTGTCGCATCCGACGCGGGGGTCGACGGCGCGACGGGTGGCTGCGGCGGGAGAGGCGTCGTCGCCTGGGTGGGCGCCGCAGGGGCGGGTGTGGTGGGCTCGGGCGTCACCGGTTCGGTGGAGGCCGCCTCGTCGGGCGTGCCGGCGGGCTTTTCAGGGGTGCTGTCGGACATGACCACACTGTCCCGCCGCGGTTCCAAGATTGCTCAAAGAGTCGGTCGATCTGGGCATTCTCATAGGTTCACGCCGCGTCATCCTCAGCGTTCGCGCGTGCGCCGGCCACCCGACGGCAGATCCAGCAGGAACGTCGTGCCGGCGGTCGACGTGCTCTCGACACGTACGCTGCCGTCGAAGCGCGTGACGATGTCGCGCACGAGCGCGAGGCCGAGCCCGAAGCCGCGTCGCCCGTCCTCGCCCGGCGCGTCGTTTGAGCGGGCGAAGCGGTCGAACAGTCGATCGGGATCGATGCCGGCGATGCCGCTGCCCTGATCGACGACCCTGATCTCGACGTGGCGACCGGCGGGTCGTGCGTGGACGGCGATCGTCGAGCCGGCGGGCGAGTAGCGCACCGCATTGTCGAGCAGCGCCATCAGCGCGCGCGTCAGCGACGTGTGGTCGGCGGCGACGTGCAGATCGGCGGATGCCTCGGCGACGAGCGCTACGCCGCGCTCGACGGCTCTCGGCTCGATGACGGCGATCGCGTCGTGCGCGGCGGCGGCGACCGATGCCACGGCGTCGTCGTCGCCGGCGCGGGCGCCGGCGGTCTCGGCAGTGAGCAGCAGGTCGGTGAGCACCGCGTCCATCACCGCCGCGTCGCGGCGCAGATCGGCCAGGACGGCGTCGACGTCACCACCGCGTTCCACCCGGTACTGCGCGAGCTGGATGCGGCTCGTCAGGGTGGTGAGGGGAGTGCGCAGTTCGTGGCTGGCATCGGCGACGAAGGTGCGCTGCACCTCGAGGGCGTCCGCCAGCGGCTGCGCCGCCCGCTTGGAGGCCCACCACGCGACGAACCCCAGCGCGACGACGCCGATCAGCCCGATGAGGATCGCGAGGGGAACGACGTCGTCGAGGTCGATCACCCGATCGCCCGGTCCGTCCCAGCCGCCACCACCCGGGCCGGGGTGCGGCGGACCGTGTTCGGGGCGTGAGGTCGCGAACAACACGGCGACGATGACAGTCGTGATGATCGCGACGACCGCCGCCGCGGCGACGGCCACCCACACCCCGGCACGCAGGGCAGCCTGCTGCACGCGCCGCCGGTCGGCGGCGGTCGCAGCATCCGTCCTCTCGCTCATCTGGGTGTCCCGCTGCGATACCCGCGCACGCGGACGGTCTCGATGATCTCGGGCGTCGACTTGCGGCGCACGTAGTGCACGTAGGTGTCGACGGTGGTGGCCGAGCCGCCGGGGAACACGTGCGCGAGGATCTCGTCGCGCGAGAACACGTGCTCGGGGCTCGAGGTCAGCAGTTCCAGCAGCTCGGACTCCGCCTGCGTGAGCGGGATGCGGCCGTCGGCGGGGGAGTAGAGCGCCTGCGAGGCCGGGGTGAAGACCCAGTCGCCGAGCTCGCGGCGATCGCCGGCTCCGCGCCCGCGGCGGAGCGCGCGCAGCCGCGCGCGCAGCTCGGCGAAGTCGAACGGCTTCACGAGGTAGTCGTCGGCGCCGGCGTCTAGCCCGGTCACGCGGTCGTCCACCGCGCCGAGCGCGGTGAGCATGAGTGCGGGCGTCGCGATGCGCGCCGTGCGGACCGCGCCGACGAGCTCGACGCCCGACATCCCGGGCAGACGGCGATCGACCACGATCACGTCGTACCGGCGACCGAGTGCAAGGCGCAGGCCCTCCTCGCCCGTCGACGCGTGATCGACGTCGTATTCGTCACCCAGCATCTCGACGACGATGCCGGCGATCTCGGCCTCGTCCTCGACGTACAGCAGGCGCGGCGCGAGCGACGGCGGAGACGACGAAGAGGGCACGTCCACAGTCTGGACGTGCCCTCTTCGAGGCTGTGAGGCGAGCGCTATGGATCGCCTATGAGGTTCGCGGCGGTGATCAGGTGATCAGTACCAGCCGGTCGACTGCGAGTGGCTCCACGCGCCGCAGGGGCTGCCGTAGCGCCCGGAGATGTAGCCGAGGCCCCACGCGATCTGCGTCGCCGGGTTGGTCTGCCAGTCGGCGCCGGCACTGCCCATCTTGCTGCCGGGCAGGGCCTGCGGGATGCCGTAGGCACCGCTGCCGCGGTTGTAGGCCTGGTAGTTCCAGCCCGACTCCTTGTTCCACAGCGACACGAGGCAGCCGAACTGGTCGTCGCCCCAGCCGTAGCCTCCGAGCATCGATCGGGCGGTCGCCTGGGCGTCGGCCGGGCTGGTGCCGCCCACGGCGCCACCGGTGGCGTACACCGGCGCACCGCCGCCGGAGGAACGCGGCGCCGACGACTTCTTCGCCGCGGCGGCCGCTGCGGCCTCCTCGGCGGCCTTGGCGGCCGCGGCGGCCTCGGCCTCCTTGCGGGCCTTCTCCTCCGCCTCGCGCTGCGCCTTGAGCGCGATCGCGGCGTCGAGCTTCCCGCGCAGTCCCTGCGCCTGCTCGTTGACCGACGCGGTGAGGGTGGCCACGGCATCCGTGACCTCCGTCGTGTACTCGGCCGGGAGCGCCTGCGCGCGCTTCAGCTGGGCCACGGCACCCTCGAGCTCGGTGGTGTCGACGGTCGTGTCGGGCGTGCCGACATCGAGGCCCGACGCGGCGATGTCGGACGAGATGGTCGTCGCCGCGGACATCGCGGCGCTCGCGTCGGCGACGGTCTTGTCGAAGTCGCTCGGCGCGGCGGCGGTCTCCGCAGTGACGGAGGCGGTGGAGTACGAGGCCAGCGCGAAATCGGTCAGCGAACCGGAGGCCTCGGCCTGCGAGGCGGGGGTCGCCGTGCTGAACGCGGCGGTGGCCAGCACGCCGACCGCGAGTGTCGCCGCGACCAGCACCGGGCGGCGGCGGAGGCGGCGTTCGGCGCGGCGGAGAGTGCGGCGGGCGGGCGGAAACGACGTGTGGGAGCGCATGTAAGACCGGGTTCCGTATCAGCGAAATGCGCCTTCGGGAGGCGCGTCGTGACCGTTCGGGCGGGCACAAGTCCCCGAGTCTCCCGGGCCTTTCTGGATGCTTCCGGTGCGTTACCTGAACGTTACATGTGAGTGGAATGTTCGAAAAGGCCAGATCAAAGGCTCGGATCCTGGTCCGCCGGGCCGCCTGGGAAGGTCCTCCGAACTACGATCGAAGCACCCGTCGCACGTCTACAGGAGGCTCATCCGTGCCCTCGTCCACCGCTCCCGCCCGCCCCGCAGCCCTCGCGCACGCCGACGATCTCGCCGCGTTCGTGGCGGCGTCGCCGTCGAGCTTCCACGCCGCCGCCGAGGTGGCGAGCCGACTCGAGGACGCGGGGTTCACGCGTCTCGATGAAGCCGCAGGCTGGCCGGCGCCGGCCGGCGGGAAGTACGTGGTGGTGCGTGACGGCGCGGCGATCGCGTGGGTCGTGCCGAAGGGGGCGACGGCATCGACGGGGGTGCGCATCTTCGGCGCACACAGCGACTCGCCGGGGTTCAAGCTCAAGCCGAAGCCGACCACGGGAAAGCTCGGCTGGCTGCAGGCCGGCGTCGAGATCTACGGCGGCCCGCTCCTGAACTCGTGGCTCGACCGGGAGCTGCGTCTGGCCGGCCGCCTCGTGCTCGACGACGGCACGGCCGTGCTCGCCGCGACCGGCCCGCTGCTGCGGCTGCCGCAGCTCGCGATCCACCTCGATCGCGAGGTCAACGACCACCTCGCCCTCGACAAGCAGTCGCAGACCCAGCCGGTGTGGGGCCTCGGTGAGGCGGAATCCGCCGACATCCTCGGCGAGCTCGCGCGCGAGGCCGGCGTCGACGCCGCGCGCATCCGCGGCTACGACGTCGTCACCGCCGACGCCGCACGCGGTGCGACCTTCGGCCGCGACGACGTGTTCTTCGCGTCCGGCCGCCTCGACGATCTCGCGTCGGTGCACGCCGGCGTCGTCGCGCTGGAGCGCGCGGCGGACGGGCACGACGCCGACCACATCGCGATGCTCGCCGTCTTCGATCACGAAGAGGTCGGCTCGGGCGCCCGGTCGGGTGCGGCCGGACCCTTCCTGTCCGATGTGCTCGAGCGGCTGTGGCTGTCGCTCGGAGCCGATCGCGAGCAGCAGCTGCGTGCGCTCGCCGCGTCCTGGTGCGTCTCGAGCGACGTGGGCCACTCGGTGCACCCCAACTACGCCGACAAGCACGACCCCGTTGTGCAGCCTGTGCTCGGCTCCGGCCCGATCCTCAAGATCAACGCCAATCAGCGGTACGCCACGGATGCCGCGGGCGCGGCTGCCTGGAACGGCTGGTGCGCCGCGGCGGGCGTCACGAGCCAGGAGTTCGTCTCGAACAACGCGGTGCCGTGCGGCTCGACGATCGGCCCGATCACGGCGACCCGGCTCGGCATCCGCACCGTGGACGTCGGCATCCCGATCCTCTCCATGCACTCGGCACGCGAGCTCGCCGGCGTGAGCGACCTGTGGGACCTCGCCCGCGTCGCGGAGACCTACTTCCGCGGCTGACCCGGCAACACAGCGTCGGAGGTTTTCGGCGACACGCCGGGAAATGGATGCTGCGCCCCGGCGCGTCGAGCAGGACCTCCGATTCTGTGCGCGCGGTCAGGTGCCGGCCGCGCCGAGCGCGAGGTACTGGTGCGTGAACGCGATCGCGGCGCCGCCCTCGCCCACGCCGGCGACGACGCGCTTGACCGACCCTGAGCGCACGTCGCCGATCGCGAAGACGCCGGGCACGGTCGTCTCGAGGGCGAACGGGCGGCGCGCCTCGCGCCGTGCGCCTGACTCCGCCGCATCCGCTCCGGTGAGCACGAATCCGCGCGCGTCGCGGGCGATCTCCGCCGGGAGCCACGCGGTCTCGGCGTCGGCGCCGATCATGACGAAGAGCACGTCCACGTCGCGCTCCGCGACGGCGCCCGTGCGCCGGTCGGCGATGTCGGCCGCCCGGAGCGCATCGGCGCCGTGCAGTCCGACCACCTCGCTGCGGGTCTCGACGAGGATGGCCGGGATCGCCGCGATCTGGTCGATGAGGTAGCGCGACATGCTCGCCTCGAGCGACTCGCCGCGCACGAGCATCGTGACGGACCGTGCGTGCCGGCTGAAGAACAGCGCGGCCTGCCCGGCCGAGTTCCCGGCGCCGATGATGCAGACGTCCGCACCCTGCGCCACCGCCGAGTCGCTGCGCGCGGCGCCGTAGTAGACGCCGCTGCCGAGGAACCGTTCGACCCCCTCGACGGGCAGCGTGCGCCACACCACGCCCATCGCGAGGATGACGACCTCGGCGCGCACGACGTCGCCGCCGTCGAGCGTCAGCTCGCGCGTCTCGGGGTCCAGTGCCTCGACCGTGCGCGTGACCACGATCTCGGCGCCGAGCCGCTTGGCCTGGGTGAAGGCCCGTCTCGCGAGGTCGTCGCCCGAGATGCCGAACGGGAAGCCTGTGTAGTTCTCGATCCGCGTCGAGGTGCCCGCCTGGCCGCCAGGGGCGAAGGTCTCCACGACGAGCGTCCGCAGCCCTTCGGCGGCGGCGTTCACCGCGGCGGTGAGACCGGCGGGGCCGGCACCCAGGATCACGACGTCGTAGTGGCCCGCCGCGGGCGTCACATCGAGCCCGACCGCCTCGGCGATCTGCCGCATCGTCGGATTCTCGAACCGCGCGCCGCTCGCGAGCTCCAGCACGGGGTACTGCGCGGCATCGGCGGCGGCATCCACGTCCACGCGCTCGAAGTCGACCTGGTTGCGCGTGAGGAACCCGACCACGCGATGCGCTCGGGCGCTGCGCCGTGGATGGATGAGCCGCACCTCGTACTCGTGCTGCTCGGCGGCCATCGTCTGCAGCGAGTCCAGGTAGCGCCGCGCGAGCCCCGCGACCCGGTCCGGCACCGACGGCGCGGCCGCGGCGAGGGAGTAGTAGACCGCGGGCTCGAGCTTGAGCACCCGCGTCGGCTCCCCGGCGCGGCCGCTCGCCGGAAACGGCGTGCTGAGGGTCATCGGCACCTCGCCGAAGAACTGGCCCGGCCGGCGAGTGCCGATCACGCGCTCCTCGCCGTTGACCATCTTCGTGATCTCGGCCAGCCCCTCGACCACGACGAACAGGGCCCGAGCGTCGCCCTCGTGCGCGAAGTACTCGCCCGTCACGAGCCGGATGTCTTCGACCGCGCCGGCGAGGTAGGCGAGGCCCGCGTCGGGCACCTCGGCGAAGACGTGCAGGGCCCGCAGGCCTTCGACGGTGATCATGCGGCTCCCCAGCAGCGCAGGCACACGGGGCGCGGTGCGCCCGATGGCGCCGGTGCGCCACGGGGCGAACGTAGCGGCACGGCCGAGCGGCGGTCAACAGGAGGTTCCCTCAGCAGCGACCGCGTGTCGTCGATGCGGCGTAGCCTGAACGGATGCCGCAGCCGTCGACTCCGCAGACCGGCGAGGCACGTCCGGGTCATGCCCTCGGTGCGCGTGCCCAGCTCGCCGCGCTCGCCGACGCGTCCGCGACCGGCGCGGGCGCGCTGCTCGATCTGCCCTCACCCGCCGATCCCCGCCCGGCGGCGGTGCTCATGCTCTTCGGGGTGCTCGACACGCTCCCCAGCGACCACGACGCGCAGGCCCACGCGGTGTCGCGAGACCTCGACGTCCTGCTCCTGTCGCGCGCGACCACGCTGCGCGCGCACCCGGGCCAGGTCGCGTTCCCAGGGGGCCGTCTCGATCCGGGCGACGACGGCCCCGTAGCCGCGGCGCTGCGCGAGGCGCATGAGGAGACCGGCCTCGACCCCGCCGGTGTGGAGGTGCTCGGCGAGCTCATCGACATCCCCCTCGCCTTCTCGCAGCACGTGGTGACTCCGGTGCTGGCGTGGTGGCGGCATCCGTCACCGGTCCGCGTCGTCGACGAGGCGGAGTCCGCCGACGTCTTCCGCGCGCCCGTCGCCGACCTGCTGAACCCGGGGAACCGGGGCGTCACGGTGATCCGCCGCGGCGGCGAGGAGTGGCGGGGCCCGGGATTCCTGGTGCGGCATGCGACCGGAGAGCACCTGGTGTGGGGGTTCACCGGCATGGTGCTCGACGCGCTGTTCGACCGCCTCGGCTGGACCGAGCCGTGGGACGAGGAGCGGGAGCTCCCCCTCACGGTTCCCGACTGACGACGGGCCGTCAGCGGTAGCGGTAGTGATCGGCGCTGCTGTTCACCCAGGTGATGAAGCGCCGCGCCTCGGCATCGCGCGCCGGCGGGAACGGCACGACCCACAGCTGCGAGCCGGCGACCACGAGGTGCGGCGCGGCACGGTTGATCGCCCGGTTGAGCGTGCGCGGCGTGATGGGCCCGGCCGGCCCGAACATCCGCCGCTCGACCGCCGCCTTCGTGAACTCCGGGCGTCGCAGCAGCGCATCGCCCGAGTCCGCCGAGGCGGCGACCTCTCTCACCGGCTGGCTCAGGTCGCCGAGGTGGATCCACCGGCCGTCGATGACCACGCCGGCGAAGTCCTGCTCCTGGCCGCTGTACCGCACCTCGCCGGTCCAGCGCCGGCCGTCCCACCAGCGGGTGCGCCCGCGCTGGTCGTCGTACCAGCCTGGCTGCGCCGGGCCGGAGGCGGCCGGGCCGGCGTCCGTCCGCAACTCGGTGTCGCGCTCGCGCAGGTCGATGTACTGGTCGGTCCAGTGCGTGCCGTCCCACCAGCGCTGCTTGCCTGAGCCGTCGTCGTACCACCCCGGTGCGGGCTGCGTCGCCATGGTCCGAGCGTAGTTCGTGCCCGGGCGGTGTCCAGCCGGGGCGGCTATGCTCGACCCGTGCATTTCTACTTCTTCATCTGATCCGACGGCGCGGCCACGCCCGCACGTCGCTCGTCGAGTCATCCGAGCGACGCGTGCCCGCAGCATCCGGCCCTTCCCGGGCCTTCCGTCAGATCATCCGCACGCGCGCGCCTCCGGGCTCGGCGTGCCCGCAGAGACCTCGGTCTCGGAAGTGGACACACCACATGCCTTCCCTCACGCACACTCCTGCGCGCGACCGCGCGCAGCTCACCGCCGCGCGCGTCTCGTTCTCGCGTGCGGACAACCGGATCCTGAACGACGTCGATCTCGTGGTCACGCCCTCCTCGCGCATGGCGATCGTCGGCGAGAACGGCCGCGGCAAGTCCACGCTGCTGCACCTGCTCGCCGGCGTGCTCGTGCCCGACGCGGGCGACATCGCGCGCGTGGGCACCCTCGCGCTCGCCGAGCAGGAGATGCCGAAGGGCGATCGTCGCACGGTGGGCGACGCCGTGGCCGAGGCCATCGCGGACGCCCTCGCCGCTCTCCATGCGTTGGACGAGGCATCCGTCGCCCTCAGCACGGATGACCCGACGGGCGCCGCCGCCGACGCGTACGCCGAGGCGCTCGACCGCGCCGTCGCGCTGGACGCCTGGGACGCCGAGCGGCGCGTCGAGGTCGCGCTCGAGGCGCTCGGTGCCGAGACGGACCGCACGAGGCCGCTTGCGGAACTCTCCGTGGGGCAGCGCTATCGCGTGCGTCTCGCGTGCCTGCTGGGCGCGGACCACGACTTCCTGCTGCTGGACGAGCCGACCAACCACCTCGACCGGCACAGCCTCGACTTCCTCACGGCGCAGCTGCGCGAGCGGGCCGGCGGCATCGTCGTCGTCAGCCACGATCGTGCACTGCTCGCCGATGTGGCCGACACGTTCGTCGACCTCGACCCGACGTCCGACGATCGTCCGCGCGTGTACGGCGGCTTCGACGCCTACCGCGAAGGGCGCGAGGCCGAGCGCGAGCGCTGGGAGCAGCTGTACGACCGCGAGCAGGCCGAGCGGACACGGCTGCAGGACGACCTGAGCGCCGCGCAGAACCGGCTCGTGACCGGCTGGCGGCCGGAGAAGGGATCGCCGAAGCACGGCCGGGCCACCCGCGCCGCCGGCATCACGCAGACGGTGCACCGCCGCCGCACCGCGCTCGAGGCGCATGCGGTCACCGTGCCTCCGCCGCCGATGCGGTTCGCATTCCCGGCGCTCCCGTCCCGCGGTGGGGCGGCGCTGCTGGTCGCCGAGGACGTGCATCTGGACGGACGGACGCCACGGCCTGTCTCGCTGGTGCTCCACAGCGGCGCGCGGGTCGTCGTCACCGGCCCCAACGGCGCCGGCAAGTCGACGCTGCTGGCGGCGCTGGCCGGCGCCGTCGACTCCCACGACGCGGACGCCGCAGCCCCGGAGGCGGGTGCCCTGGCGGGCGTGGTGCGCCGGGGCGGCAGCATCCGTCTCTCCCTGCTGCGTCAGGAGTCCGTGCTCGATCCCGACCGGCGTGCGTCGGAGCTCTACGACGAGCGGATCGGGAAGGCGGTCGCGTCGGGCGCGCTCGCGGCGTCGCAGGCGACGGGGCTGAGTGCGCTCGGGCTGCTCACGTCGCGGGAGACCGGGCGCCGCGTCGGGGAGCTGTCGATGGGGCAGGTGCGCAGGCTCGATCTCGCTCTCGCCCTCGCGGTGCGTCCGCACGTGCTGCTCCTCGACGAGCCCACGAACCACCTCTCGTTCACGCTCGTCGACGAGTTGACGGCGGCGCTGCAGGCGACGGATGCGGCCGTGGTCGTGTCCACGCACGACCGGCAGCTGCTCCGCGACGTCGGCGAGTGGGACCGGATCGACCTGGGGGTGCGCGTGTGACGTCGTTCGACCCGCGCCCGCCGGGGCCACGGCAGACTGGAGCCATGCCCCACGTCGACGACATCGTCCCCGCTGACCGCCGCCACCTGCTCGAGCTCCCGGTGTACGCGCACCTCGGGACCATCCGGCCCAACGACACCGTGCAGGTCAACCCGATGTGGTTCGAGTTCGACGGCGAGCACGTGCGCTTCACGCACACGAACTACCGGCAGAAGTACCGCAACCTGCAGCACAACCCGTCGATGTCGCTGTCGATCCTCGATCCCGACTCGCCGTTCCGGTACCTCGAGGTCGCGGGCACGCTCGTCGACGTCGTCCCCGACCCCGACGGAGCGTTCTACGTGCGGCTGCAGAACCGCTACGGCAACCCGAGCTCCACGCCGCCCCGCGACAAGGAGGACCGCGTGATCCTCGTCATGTCGATCGACCGCGCGACCCAGCAGTAGGGCGCGCAACGACGAGGGGGGTGGATCCTGCGGCTGCAGCAGCCACCCCCCTCGGGTGGTCGGGTCAGGCGTTGACGCGCGAGGCCTCCACGGCGGCGCGGAGACCATCGGCCACCGGCGTGGTGGGGCGGCCGAGGAGGCGCGCGAGCGTCGGGTCGGCGTCGGCCAGGACGCCGCGCGCGATGCCGGCCTCCATCTCGGCGACGAAGCCGACCGTGCCGCCATCGAGCCCCGCCTCGGCGAGGGCCGCCTCGAGCTGCTCGCGAGAGACCGGCACATAGGCGACCTCGCGGCCGAGCACCTCGGCGGCCGCCGCGGCGAGGTCGGCGTACGACACGGCGGTGTCGCCCGAGAGCTCGTACGTGCGGCCCAGGTGGCCGTCCTCGGTGAGCACGACGGCCGCGGCCTCGGCGTAGTCGGCACGGCTCGCGGCGGCGACGGTCGCGTCGCCGACGGACGCGGCGACCACACCCGTCTCGGCGGCGCGCAGCACGTCGGGCGTGTAGTTCTCGGTGTACCAGTTGTTCCGCAGCACGACGGCGGGCACGCCGCTGGCGGCGAGGTACTCCTCGGTCGCCTTGTGCTCGGGCGCGAGCACGAAGTCGACGGAGTCGGCGTGCGCGAGGCTCGTGTACACGACCTTCGCAGTGCCGGCGGCCTTCGCCGCATCGATCACGTTCACGTGTCCCTCGTAGCGGCGGCCGGGCTCGGATCCCGAGATGAGCAGCACGGCGTCGACGCCCTCGAGCGCAGCGGCGACGGTCTCGGGGGCGTTGTAGTCGAGCGGGAGGACACGGATGCCGCGGTCCACCAGATCCGCGACCTTCGAGGTCGTGCGGGCGCCGGCGACGATGTCCGCCGGGGCGACGCCGCGCTCGAGGAGCGCATCGATGACGAGGTGGCCGAGCTGTCCGCCGGCGGCGGTCACGAGGATGGTCATGGGTGTCCTTTCGGTGGGGAGGCGCTCGGGGCGCGCTCACCGGACGCCAACGTGCTCGGAGCCCGACCGCATTCCAGTCGGAGGGTACCCACTTTGAGGTAAGGTACCCACGTGGTGGTGAGTTTTGCGGAAATCCGGGCGGAGATTCCCGGCGTCTTCGACGAGGCGTGCCCGACGCGGGTCGTCCTCGATCACGTCATGAGCAAGTGGGGTGTGCTCGTGCTCATGGCCCTCACCGAAGGCACGATCCGGTGGGGCGAGCTGCGTCGCACCGTCGAGGGCATCAGCGAGAAGATGCTCGCCTCGACGCTGCGCACGCTCGAGAAGGACGGCTTCGTCGCGCGCACGTCTTATCCCGAGGTGCCGCCGCGCGTCGAGTACTCCCTGACATCACTTGGCGACGAGCTGATGGAGCGCATGATGCCGCTCATGGCGTGGATCGGCGTCCACGCGGGCGACATCGTCGAGCGCTGAGACGCCCCGGGCTGCCCGCCTGCCAGGATGACGGCATGGCGACCGTCCTCTTCTGCCCCGTGACGTTCAACCTCGCCGAGGTGACGCGCATGATCGAGGTGGCGCGGGCCCTCGATCCTGCGCATCGGCCCGTGTTCATGGGGTACGAGCCGGACTTCGCGCACCTGATCACCGACGCGGGCTTCGACTACCGCTCGACCGAGCCTTCGATGAGCGCCGCGCAGCGCGAGCAGCTGATGCGGTTCGACCAGGGCAAGACGCTGCGCAGTCCGCTCACCGACGAGCTGGTGTCCGCGCGGGTGGACGCCGAGCGCGCGCTGATCCGGCAGACGGATGCCGCAGCCGTCGTGATCGGATCGAACGTGACGTCGATGATCTCGGCGCGGGCGGAGAAGGTGCCGTTGTTCTATGCCGTGCCGTTCGCGCTGACTCGCCCGCAGGTCGCCCAGACCGCGCGACTCGGGATGGTGCGGGGGAGCGGCCGGATCGCCCACGCGCTCGACCGCGTGGCGACGAGCGCGCTGCGCCTGGCGTACAACCGGCTGCCGCTCGCGCCCCGGGCGTTCGGCCGGGTCGCGAAGGCCAACGGCGTGCCGCCTCTCACGACCGTGGTGTCGCTGCTCGAGGCCGACCACAACCTGCTCACCGTGATGCCCTGGGAGCTCGAGGGCTACACGCTTCCCGCCGCCTACCAGCGGGTCGGGCCGATCTTCGCCCATATCGACGCGCCGATGCCGCCCATCGTGACCGAGCTCGCGGAGCGGTCCGAGCCGCTCGTCTACCTCGGGCTCGGCTCGTCGGCGAACCGGGAGATGGTGCTCGCGGCCGCATCCCAGCTGGGGACGCTCTCCGTGAATGTGATCGCGCCGGTGCAGCACTACCTGCGGGACGACGACGCCCTGCCTCCGAACGTCCACGTGACCGGGCTCCTGCCGGCGCACCGCCTCGGCGGGCTCGTCGACGCGGCGGTGCTCCACGGCGGGCAGGGAACCGTGCAGACGGCCTGCGCTGCCGGAATCCCGTTCGTGGGCATGGGGCTCCAGCCCGAGCAGGTCTGGAACGTCGACCAGTGCGTCAGGCAGGGCAACGCGCTCGCGCTGACGCCGAAGCAGGCGGGCACGCCCGCGCTCGCGGACGCCGTGCGGCGGCTCCTGGCAGACGACGGGATGCGCACCGCGGCCGAGCGCGTGCGCGCCGCCTCCGCGAACGAGGACGGTGCTGCAGCATCCGCTCGCGTCATCGAGAAGAGCATCGCGACGCGGGCCTGACCGCCCGCAGGGTTGAGACGGGGGCTGTCGGGCTGTCGCCGCCGCGGGCTAGCGTGGGGCGCGACCGTACGTCCCATCGGAGGTTCGCATGCCCGCCGTCGTCGCCACGATGTCGCTCTCGCTCGACGGGATCGGCGCCGGAGTCCATCAGACCGAGGAGCGCCCGTTCGGCGAGGTGCCCGAGGACGCGCTGCACCGCTGGATGTTCGAGACGCCCGACGAGAACCGCCCCGAGATCGACGCGATCGTCGACGCCGGCGCGTTCATCATGGGACGCCACATGTTCGGGCCGGTGCGGGGCGCGTGGGACCGCGACTGGCGGGGCTGGTGGGGGCCGAACCCGCCCTATCACGCCCCCGTCTTCGTGCTGACGCACTACCCGCGGGCCTCGATCGAGATGGAGGGGGGAACCACCTTCCACTTCGTGACCGACGGCATCCACGCGGCGCTGGATCGCGCGCGCGACGCGGCAGGCGACCGCGACGTCCACGTTGCGGGTGGCGTGTCGACGACGAACGCCTATCTGGCCGCCGGGCTCGTCGACGAGCTGGCGCTGCAGATCTCGCCGAGCATCATCGGGGGCGGGCTGCGCCTCTTCGACGGGATCGGCCCGTACCGGCTCGAGCAGATCTCGGGCCGGACGTCATCGCTCGTCACGCATGTCCGGTACCGCGTGCTTCCGGCGGAAGCCGCGGACTCCGCGTGACGGCGCATCAGCTCACGCGGGATCAGGCGCGGCGCGTCGTGGTGCGCGCGCAGCTGCTCGACGCGGAGCGCCCGGGCGACGTCGTCGAGGTGGCCGAGCAGCTCGGCTACATCAAGATCGACCCGACCGCGACGATCGCGCCCTGCGAGCACACCGTGCTGTGGTCGCGCATCGGCTGGTCGTACGAGCCCGGGCAATTGCGCAAGGTCGTCGAGGACGACCGGCTGCTCTTCGAGTTCGACGGCACATTCCGGCCGACGAGCCTGCTGCCCCTCATGCTTCCGGCCATGCGCCGGTGGCCGCAGCGCGAGAGCAGCCGGCAATGGCTCGAGGCGAACGCCGGATTCCGCGCCGACGTGCTCGTACGGCTGCGTGCCGAGGGCCCGCTGCTCGCGAGCGACATCCCCGATACGGCGCAGGTGAGCCGCGCGCCCGACGGCTGGTCGGGATCGAACCAGGTGCCCCACATGCTCGACTTCCTGCTGCGCCAGGGCGAAGTCGCGGTCACCCGCCGTGAGGGTCGGCATCGCGTGTGGGACCTCGCCGAGCGCGTCTACCCGCAGGACCTGCCCGAGTACGCGGACGATGAGGCCGCGGCACTGCTGGCGGCGCGCCGGCTCCAGTCGGCGGGGCTCACGAAACCCCACTGGTACTGGAGCGGCGTCGCGAAGGACTCCGGTGAGCCCGCCGTCATCGAGGGCAGCACCACGAAGTACCGCGTCGACCCCGAAGCCCTCGCCGCGCTCGGCGAGGAGGACTCCGGCGGTCGTGTCGCCTTCCTGAATCCGTACGACAGCCTGCTCTTCGACCGGAAGCGCCTCGAGGAGGCATTCGAGTTCACCTACGTGCTCGAGCAGTTCAAGCCGAAGGCCCAGCGGCGGTACGGCTTCTTCGCCCACCCGATCCTGATGGGCGACCGGTTCGTCGGCATGCTCGACGCGGAAGTCGACCGCGAGCGCGAGGTGCTCAAGATCAACGCCCTGCACGAGTTCCTGCCGTTCGAGCCCGAGGAGTCCGAGATGGTGCGCGCCGAGATCGCCGAACTCGCGGAATGGCTCGGGGTGGCCGTCACGGGTCTGCCCTGACGGGTGGGCCCAGGCGGCGGGACGCCGGGGCCGAGAGTCAGGGCACGCGGTTCGAGACGGTCAGCAGCACGACCGAGTCCTCGAGCGCCGCGAGGCTGTGGCGCTGCGGCGGAACCGTGAGGTGATCACCGGATGCCCCGTCCCAGGCGTCGTCGCCGGCGATGAGGCGTACGCGCCCACGCAGCACCTGCAGCGTGGCTTCGTGCGGGCTCTCGTGCTCAGCGAGTTCGTGCCCGGCGCGCAGCGCGATGACGGTCTCGCGCAGGGCGTGCTCATGCCCGCCGCGGATGGTGCGTGCGGCGCGCCCGCTCGACGCATCGCGCGCCTTCGCGGTCAGGTCGTCGATCAGATCGGCCAGATCCGTGCTGTCCATCCGCGTCGCCTCCATCGCTCGACTGGCCGGAGTCTACCCGCGCAGGTCGTCGTGGAGACAGGGTTCAGTCCGGGATCAGGCTCAGCCGACCGATTCCGCCGAGCCCCCTTCGTCGGGAGGTTCGGGCACGACGTGAAGACCGGCCGGGGAGTTCGCGGTGCGCATCAGCGCCTCGAGCCACGTGCGGTTGGTCTTCGCCGGCCGCCCTCCGTAGAAGGAGAAGACGAGGCTGGCCCCCGCGTGCACCCAGATCGTGGTGCGGCCGCCGCCGGTGCTGACGTCGCCGGCCCACGTGAAGAAGAAGGGTTCGTTGCGGCGCAGTTTGGTGCCGATCGCGACCTGGAGGTGCGAGAGCACCCGATCATCGAACTCCGCCGGATGCCTCCTTCGTAGATGAACTTGCCCACGTGCCTCCTTCACGGGCCCTCCGCCCAGAGAGAGCCTCTCAGGCGGACCGACTGCGGCCCGGGGCTGCTGGTCGTCGCGCGAAAGCGCGGCACTCGAAACGAAACGGCTCAGTGACCGCGCATCGTCTGGCGCGGCGATCGTCCGTACGCGTCGCGGTAGTGGCGCGCGAACCGCGACGCGCTTGCGAATCCCCAGCGCTGGGCGATCTCGGCGACCGATGCGCCTGTCGCGACCTGCAGTTCCGCATGCGCTCCGGCGAGGCGCTGCGTGCGCAGATACTCCATCGGGGTCTGGTCCAGAGCGCGACGGAAGGCGTACTGCAGTCCGCGCGGGGAGATGTCGGCGGCCAGCGCCACGTCGTCGATGGTGATCGCCTCGTGCGCATGCTGCTCCATGTACGCGATCGCGCGGCGAACGGTCCGGGGCGCCGCGGTGCGCTGCGTGGAGCGCTCGAGAGCGGTCATGAACGCGGGGGAGAAAGCGGCGAGCGTGGTGTGCAGCGCATGGCGCCGCAGTTCCGCCTCGACGATCGCGGAGGTCGGCACGCCCGCGAACAGGGTGCTC
Source organism: Microbacterium sp. C23T (assembly GCF_053345975.1). NCBI lineage: Bacteria > Bacillati > Actinomycetota > Actinomycetes > Micrococcales > Microbacteriaceae > Microbacterium > Microbacterium sp. C23T. Next base: position 36,161 of record NZ_JBKFBD010000028.1, read on the forward strand.
GCGACGTGCTGGAAGACGCGCTCCCAGTGCGTGGCGAAATCGCGATCGACCGGGGAAGATCCCACCGTCGCCGACCGCAGGGAGAACCTGTCGTCGCCGGTCATGCGTCGGGCGTCGTCCTCGGCCTCCGCCCGGTCGAACACGAAGGCGCGCACATCGGCCTGCTGCCGCCAGCGAGCCGACGTCGGCCCGTCGAGGGCGAGCCACGGCAGGCCGGCGTTCAGGTCTCCGCGGGGTGTGCCCACCCACGCGCCGCGAGACGCGACGCGGCAGGCCATCATCTGATCGTCCGGTTCGATGGCGGACTGGACCGACGCACTCAGGCGATAGCTGACGAGGGAGAAGCCGGACAGCGCCGCCGACGTCCACGAGAAGCCGAACGTGCGCGGGTCGACCTTCTGCAGCGCGGCCGACGGCACGAAGCGGCGCCATGTCTCCTCGACGTCGCCGACCTCGCGCGACGCAAACTTCAGCAGCTCGCCCAACGTTCCCCCGTATCAGCGTGCAGGCGAGTGCCCGCTCCGCGCGTAGGGCGAGTACGCGGCAATCTCGCTACTCTATCCCGCCGCGTCGCGGTCGGCGGTCGGCGTGGGGCGGCCGGCGCCGGGTCACGCGTCGGCGCTGGATCGCAGCATCCGGGAATCCACACGCGGCGCTCGCGGTTGGAGGATCATTGCGCTGAAGGGAGCCCTCATGAACGGACTCGAGGTCACCGTCCTGCTCGGAATCACCGTCCTCACCGGCGCGATCCTCGCACCGAGGTTCCGGGTGGCGATGCCGCTGCTCCTCCTGGTCGCGGGGCTCGCGCTCGGGTTCATCCCCGAGGTGCGCGAGATCGTCCTGCCGCCGGAGACCGTCCTGCTGCTGTTCCTCCCGGTGCTGCTGTTCTGGGAGAGCATGACCACCTCGCTGCGGTCGATCCGCCGCGACTTCCGCGGCATCTTCCTCATGAGCACCGGGCTCGTGGTCGCCAGCGCCTTCGCGGTCGCGGGGATCGCGTACGCGCTCGGGCTGCCGTGGGACGCCGCGCTCATCCTCGGTGCAGCGGTGGCCCCGACCGACGCCACCGCCGTGGCCGCGCTCGGCCGCATGCTGCCCCGCCGCAACTTCATGAACCTCAAGGCCGAGAGCCTCACCAACGACGGCACCGCGCTCGTCATCTACGGCGTCGCCGTCGGCGTCGCGGTGGGCGGGCAGTACACGCCCCTCGACATCACAGGGCTGGTGCTGCTGTCGTACGTGGGCGGCGCGGCCGCGGGCGTCGTCGTGGCCGGGATCGCCTACCTGGTCATGCGGCGCCTCCGCAACACGCTCAACCTGAACATCGCGCTCCTGCTGGTGCCGTTCACGGCGTTCCTCATCGCGGAACTCGTCCACGCGTCGGGGGTTCTCGCGGTGGTCGTGGCGGGCCTCATCGTCGCGTACATCCAGCCGCGCATCAGCACGGCCGCCTCGCGCCGCCAGGCGGCGTGGACCTGGCCACTGGGCTCCTTCCTCCTCAACGGCTCGCTGTTCGTCCTGATCGGGTTCGAGGTGCAGGCGGTGGCCCACGAGATCCCCGGCCGCGAGATCGGCTGGCTCGTGGTGATGACCGTCGCCGTGTGGCTCGTGCTGCTCGTCGCGCGGTTCGTGTTCCAGACGACCTCCGTCATGATCATCCGCCTGCTCGACCGACGCCCGTCCCAGCGTCTGCGCCGCACGACCTACCGGGCGCGCATCGTGAGCGCCGTCGCGGGGTTCCGCGGCGCGGTGTCGCTGGCGATCGCGCTGTCGGTGCCGCTGACCACGGCCGCGGGGGAGTCGCTCCCAGGCCGCGACGAGATCATCTTCGTCACCGCCGGGGTCATCGTGCTGACGCTCCTCGTGCAGGGGCCGCTGCTGCCGGTGGTCGTGCGGTGGGCGCGTCTGCCCGACGACTCCGCGCTGCAGCACGAGCTGGAACTCGCCGAACGTGCCATCACGGGTGCCGCGCTGACCGCGGTCAAGGAGCTCGCCCACGACCACGGCATCAGCGAGGAGATCCGCGATCGCCTCACGCGCGACTACTACGAGTACCTCGAGCGCAACAACGAGCGTGTCCAGGCCCGCGAACAGGCCGAGGTCGACCGTCAGATCGCGGACCTCGATCGGAGGTTCGAGGGCACGGAGACGGCTGCCGAGGCATCCGCGACCGCCACGGCTCTCCTGGAGGCGCCTGCGCCGCTGCCCTCGCCCCGCGAGCGTGACGAGGAGTACTCGCGGCTGCGCATCGCGGTGCTCGACCGCAAGCGCGAGGTGCTCTATCGCCTCCGCCGCGAAGGCGCGGTCGACGATGCCGTGGTGACGCAGATCCAGACGCGCCTCGATGTCGAGGAGCTGCGGATCACCGGCATCGAAGTGCTCGACTGAGTCTGCTCCGGCGGGTCACGCCGCGGACTCGCGCAGGCCCGCCGTGATCAGGTCCGCGAGGGCGGGCAGGTCCGCCGATTCTGCGGAGTCGATAGGCGTCTCCTCGCCAGTGATCGGCTCATCGTCCCCGACGCGGTCGAGGAGCGTCGGCGTGGTGATGATCGCGACCCAGGCCGCAGCCGCGGTGCGCACCCGACGGGCGGCGATCGGGTGGAGGATGCTGGCGCCGAGCACACGCTCGACGATCGCCTGCAGCTGACTGCGGTAGTCGTGGAGCTTCTCGCGCACCTCCGGGTGCGTGCGGTGCTCGCGCCACACGATGACCCGCCGCACCGCCGAGTCCGCCTGCAGTTCGCGCAGCCGGTCCGTCACGTTCAGCAGGGTCTGTGCCGGATCCCCCCGCGCGATCAGTTCGGAGGTGTCGATCGGATCGAGGTCCAGACGCTCACCCACGAGCGCCCGCAGCAGATCGGTCTTGGTGGGGAAGTAGTAGAAGAGGAGCCCTTTCGGGACGCCGGCGAGATCGGCGATCGCCATCGTCGGCGTGGCATCGAAGCCGCGCTCCGCGAAGAGGCGCTCGGCCGCGTCGAGGATCAGCGTGCGGCTTTCGCGACTGCGGGTCATGTCGTGTCCTGGAGAAAGACGGCGGGGGCGTCGGTCTGATCCGGCGCCCCCGTCTCGGCTCGCACCTCAGTGCGGGATGGCCTGGTCGTGCATGTGCATGGCGGGTCTCACGGCGAGCGCGGCGACGATCACCGCGACCGCTCCGCCGATCCAGCTGACCCAGGCGGCGCCGGACTGCATGCTGGCGTAACCGCCGAGCCACGGAGCCACGAACAGCAGGGCGCCGAGCGCCAGCTGCACGTACTCCATCGCCACCATCCCCGGCATGGCGAGGTTGGCGACGCCCGCGGCGATCAGCAGAACGCCGACGATGAGCATCCAGGGCATCGAGGCGCCCATCTGCGGCAGCGCGAACGCGCAGACTGCGGCCACGAGGCCGACTCCGGCTGCGACCCAGTCCTCCCAGCGAGTCCACTTCTTCATTCGGATCTCCTCCTTCCGAGACCTGATGGCTCCCGATCGGGGGTCGATTCGAACGGTACGCCTGACTGACCGACCGGTCAAGAACCAAGCGGACGGATGGCGCGGATGCCCCGGATTCAGGCGCGCGTGGACTGCCAGCCGAGCTCGGGCGCGACGTACTTCGCGAACGACTCGACCACGCGCAGGTTGAACTCGACGCCCAGCTGGCTCGGGATCGTGAGCATGAGGGTGTCGGCTGAGGCGATCGCGGCGTCCTCCTTGAGCTGCTCGACGAGTTCGTCGGGCTCCGCCGCGTACGTCTTCCCGAAGGTCGAGCGGATGCCGTCGATCACGCCGATCTGGTCGCCGTCCTGGCGCCCGCCGAAGTACATCCGCTCTTCGGCGGTCGTGATCGGGAAGATCGACCTGCTCACCGACACGCGCGGTTCGCCGGCGTGCCCGGCTTCGCGCCACGCGGCGCGGAACGCGTCGATCTGCTGCGCCTGCAGCAGGTCGAACGGGGTGCCGTCGGCTTCGGTGAGGAGGGTGGACGACATGAGGTTCACGCCCGTGCGGCCGGCCCATTCCGCCGAGTCGCGATTGCCGGCGCCCCACCACACGCGAGAGCGCAGGCCGGGGGAGTGCGGCTCGATGCGCTGCAGCCCGGTGGCGCCGGTGCCGAAGGGGGACGAGGCATCCCGTTCCGCGAGGCCCTCGCCGTCGATCGCCCGGAGGAACAGATCGAAGTGCTCGCGCGCGAGGTCCGCGCCGCGCGGGTCCTCCGAGCCGGTGTAGCCGAACGCCTCGTAGCCGCGGACGACCGTCTCGGGTGAGCCACGGCTCACGCCGAGCGCGAGCCTGCCGTCGGAGATGAGGTCGACGGCGGCAGCCTCCTCGGCGAGGTAAAGAGGGTTCTCGTAGCGCATGTCGATGACGCCGGTGCCGACCTCGATGTTCTCGGTGCGCGCGGCGATGGCGGCCAGGAGCGGCATGGGCGAGGACTGCTGGCGCGCGAAGTGGTGCACGCGGAAGTACGCGCCGTTCACCCCCAGCTCGTCCATGCCCTGGGCGAGGTCGATCGCCTGCAGCATCGAGTCGGCGGCGGTGAGCTGCCTCCCGCCGCCGAGCGGGCCGTAGTGTCCGAACGAGAGGGTTCCGAATCGCTGCATGTCGTCTGCAACCGTACGCGCGCAGCATCCATTCCGGTGAATGCACTCTCGCTGCGGGGGTGGCGCGCCGATCGCGAGGCGTCATGTCGCGTCATCGGGGAAGCGATCGGCGCGCCGCGTGGTTGCCTCGAAGCATGACCTTCATCGGAACCAGCTCCCTCGACGTCCTTCCCCTCTCGCTCGGCGGCAACGTGTTCGGCTGGACGGCCGACCGCGAGGCGTCGTTCGAGATCCTCGACGCGTTCCACGCCGGCGGCGGGAACTTCATCGACACCGCCGATTCGTACAGCGCGTGGGTCGACGGCAACTCCGGCGGCGAGAGCGAGACGATCATCGGCGAGTGGCTCGCGGCACGGAAGCCCGGGAACGTCGTCGTCGCGACGAAGGTGAGTCAGCACCCCGAGTTCAAGGGCCTCTCGGCGAAGAACGTCCGGGCCGCCGCGGAAGCGTCGCTGAAGCGCCTGGGCGTCGACACCATCGACCTCTACTACGCACACTTCGACGACGAGACGGTGCCGCTGGAGGAGACCGTCGCCGCCTTCGGCGAGCTCGTCACCGACGGACTCGTGCGCTACACCGCGGTCTCGAACTACAGCGCCGACCGCATCCGCGAGTGGGTCGGTCTCGCCCAGGCTGCGGGCAGTGCGCTTCCGGTCGCGATCCAGCCGCACTACAACCTCGTGCACCGCAACGACATCGAGGAGCACATCATCCCGCTGGCGCAGGAGTTCGACCTGAGCCTGGTGCCCTACTTCTCCCTCGCGAAGGGCTTCCTCACCGGCAAGTACCGGACGACGGATGCCGCTGGCCAGTCCTCCCCGCGCGCCGGCGCTGCGTCGCAGTACGCGACCGCGCAGGGGCTCGAGATCATCGACGCGCTCGAGGGGATCGGCCGTACCCACGGCGCCTCGATCGCGGCGACGGCCCTGGCGTGGCTGCGCGCGCAGCCGACGGTGGCAGCGCCCATCGCGAGCGCGTCGCGCGTGGAGCAGGTCTCGGATCTGCTCGACGGCGCCCGCGTCGAGCTCACGGCCGACGAGGTCGAGACCCTCAGCCGCGTGTCGGAGTGGACGCCCGCCGCCGTCTGATCCCAGGTTGGGCCCCGCGCCGGCTCAGGCCGGTTGCGGGGCCACCGTCTGCAGCACCTCCACGACGGGCGCGAGCTCGGGCTGCTCCGCCGCCTCGGCGAGCACCCGGACGAGCGTCTCGTCGTGGATGGGGTGGGCGCGGTCGTACAGCGCGCGCCCGGCCGGAGTGAGCTCGGTGTAGATGCCGCGCCGGTCGTCGGCGCACAGGATGCGCGTGATGAGAGCGCGGTCCTCGAGGCGGTTCACGAGGCGCGTGGTGGCGCTCGGGCTCAGCGCGGTCGCGCGAGCAAGCTGCTGCATGCGCATGTGCCAGCCGTCCTGACGGCTGAGGGCGTCGAGCACGGTGTACTCGACCACCGAAAGCTCGACCGAAGCGGCGAGTGCGCGCTCGAGCTCGGCCTCGATGAGTCCGTGCAGGGCGGCGAGGGTGCGCCAGCCCTGAGCGCGCACCTCGACGGCGTCGTCTGCGATGCCCATGAGTCCTCCTGATCGATGCGACGGGTCGATGCGAACGCATAGTTGTTTGCGCGTTTATCTAGCGTGTGCAACTATTTATCTCGCTTACGCAATATCCCGCGTGTGCAACTAAACCCCAGCATACCAGGAGATCCCTCATGCCACTCGGACTCGTCGCGTTCGCCATGGGCGCCTTCGGCATCGGACTCACGGAGTTCGTCATCATGGGCCTGCTGCCCGAGGTCGCCCGCGACTTCGCCGTCAGCGAGGCGGCGGCGGGCTGGCTCATCTCCGGCTACGCCCTCGGCGTCGTCGTCGGTGCTCTCGGGCTCACCGCCGCCACGACCCGTCTGCCGCGCAAGCCCGTGCTGCTCGGCCTCATCGTGCTCTTCATCGCCGGGAACGTGCTCACGGCACTCGCCCCGGACTACGGCATCGCGATGACCGGCCGCATCCTCGCCGCCCTGTCGCACGGTGCCTTCTTCGGTATCGGCTCCGTGGTCGCGGCGAGCCTCGTGGCACCCGAGAAGCGCGCCGGCGCGATCGCCATCATGTTCACCGGTCTTACCGCGGCCAACGTGCTGGGCGTTCCGTTCGGCACGTTCCTCGGTCAGCAGTTCGGATGGCGGTCGACGTTCTGGGTCATCGCCGGCATCGGCGTCATCGCGTTCGCCGGCATCGCCGCTCTCGTCCCCGCCCCGTCGGGCGCGCAGGAGCGCATCAGCCTCCGCCGCGAGCTGCGGGCATTCCGCTCGACCCAGGTGTGGCTGTCGCTGGTCGTCACGGTCCTGGCCTTCGGCGGCATGTTCGGTGCCTTCACCTACATCGCCTACACGCTCACCGAGGTGAGCGGCTTCGCGCCCGGTGCCGTGCCGTGGCTGCTCGTGCTGTTCGGCGCCGGTCTCGTCGGCGGCAACTGGCTGGGCGGACGCCTGGCCGACCGGCGCCTGGACGCGACGCTGATCGCGTTCATCGCGGCGCTCGTGGTCGTGCTCGTCGCGTTCGCCCTGTTCGCCGGCTCTCAGGCCGCGACGATCGCCGGACTCGTGCTGATGGGCGCCTTCGGCTTCGGCACCGTGCCGGGGCTGCAGAGCCGCATCATGGACTACGCCGACGGCGCTCCGACGCTCGCCTCGGGTGCCAACATCGGCGCGTTCAACGTCGGCAACGCGCTGGGCGCGTGGGCCGGCGGCGTCGGGATCAGCATGGGACTGGGGTACACCGCTCCCGTCTGGATCGGCGCGGTCATCTCGGCCGCGGGGCTCGTCGTGATGATCGTCGCCGCTCTCCTGGCCTACCGCGCGCGACGCCGCGTCGTGCGGACCGTGCGATCTGTCGTGCCCGCGACCACGGGCACGGTCCCGATTCCCGTGGTGTGAGGGCTGCCTCCGCAGTCGTTCACTCCCGCGTCGCCCGGTCCTCGCGATGGGTCTCCGCTCCGGCAAGTGCCTCCGTGAGCTCGGCGCGCGATCCGATGCCCAGCTTCGTGTACACCTTGCGCAGGTGGTACTCCACGGTCTTCGGACTCAGGAAGAGCGCGGCCGCGGCCTCTCGCGTCGTGCGCCCCTCGGCGAGGAGCACGCTCACTTGGAGCTCCTGTGAGGTGAGAGCGCCGACGGCGTTGCCACCGGAAGCCCGGACGTGCTCGCCGGTGGCGGTGAGCTCGGCCGCGGCGCGATCACGCCACACCACCGCCCCCAGTTCGGTGAAGCCGCCGAGTGCCGCTCGCAATTGCGCGCGCGCATCGATCCGCCGACCCGACCGGCGCAGCCACTCGCCGTACGCGAGGCGGGTCCGAGCGGCCTCGAATCGATCGAGAGTCTGCTCGTGCCATCCGAGCGCCGACTCGAACCACCTCTCCGATGCACCGTCCTCGCCGGCGATCCCCATCGCGCGGTCCGCGCGGGCGCGCGCCCACGGCTGTCCCTTCGCCATCGCGCGCTCGCGATACGACGACGCGCTGGCTCCAGCCTCCGCGTGCCGCCCGACCCGTACGAGTGCGTCGGTGTGCTCCGGCCCGGGAGCGAGGTCGACGTCGTCCAGCCCGAGACGCTCGAGCAGGCCGATCAGCTCCGCGAAGAGTCCGACCGCGGCCTCGGGATGCCCCATCGACAGCTCGAGGTCGCCCAGCGCGTGCCCCACCCACACCTCGCCGACGTGGATGCCGCGCTCGGCGCACTGCGACCGTGCCGCGTCGCCGTGTGCGCGGCACGCATCGGCGCGCCCGGCTCGTGAATCCAGACGGGTGAGCCCCGCCAGCGACATGGCCAGTTCCGTGGTCTGACCGGTATCGCTCGCGAGCCGGATCGCCTCGGTGAAGTTCGCCTCGGCGTACACCCAGGTCGCGGCCGTCGTCGCCTGGTCGACGGCGACATGGAAGAGGAGCGCCGGCAGAGCGCCGATCCCGGCGGCTCCGCGCACCTCGTCGACGAGCTGACGAAGCCTCACGCCGCTCGTGGCGTCGCGAAGGTACAGCGGCGCCAGCATCAGCCACGACAGCCGGCGTGGATCCCCACTCAGGTCGGGGTCGGTCTCGAGGAGCGGCACAGCGGCGCGGATCTCGTCGGCGCCGCCGTGCCCCGCGAGGGTCTTCGCCATGCCCGATGCCATCAGCCCCAGCGCGTGGGCCCGCGTGGTCCGCACCTCTGGCCGGATCTCGGCGATCCTGTCGGCCAACGCCAGCGCCGTTCGGGCATCGCCCAGGTAATACGTGGCGTGTACGGCATCCGCGAGGGCGACGGTCGCGGCATCCGCCGAGGTCGCATAGTCGGCGGCGCGCAGCAGGATGTCGAGCGCCTCCCGCAGCGAGCCGGAACGGGCCGCGACCGACGCGCGCAGCTCGACCTCGCGCAGAGTGTCGGCCGCGGGTTCCGGGCTGGCGGCGATCACCTCGCCGGCCCGGCGATCGAGGAGGGCGACGGCGCGGCCTCCGTCGCCGGCCTCCCACGCGGCATCCGCGGCACGGAGCAGGCGTGCGCAGCGCGCGCCGGCGGCGGGGGTCAGCCGTGCAGAACGTTCGAACGCCCCGGATGCGACCGCATAGGCGGCGCGCGCGAGGGCATGGCCGCCGGCTTCGGAGAGGAGCGCGGCGACCGCCTCGTCGGGGTGGGACGTCGCTTCCGACAGATGCCACGCCCTTCGGTCGACGTCTCCGGGCGGCGCGGCGTCGGCGGCTGCCCGATGCGCCGCCCGTCGCGCCTGGGCCGACGCGCCCGAGTACACGGCCGCGCGCAGGAGCGGATGCCGGAAGCCGACCCGTCCGTCGTGCACGCTGATCAGGTCCAGGTCCTCCGCGGCATCGAGATCCGCCACATCCACGCCGTACGCCGCACACGCCGAGCTGACGAAGCGGTGGTCTGATCCGCAGACGGCCGCGATCAGCAGAGCGGCACGGCACTCGGCGTCCAGTTCGGCCACGCGCCGTCCGAACGCGTCGATCACGGCGCGGGGTACCCGCAGCGGCAGCCCCGTCTCGAGGCTCTCGACCACGTCGAGCTCGGCCGCACGCAGTTCGAGCATCGCGAGGGGATTGCCGTCGGTGGCGCGGTGCAGCGTGCGGACGCGGTCGTCCGAAACGGCCTCGCCGGCCGCCCGACCGAGGATCGTGCGAGCCGAGTCGAGATCCACTCCGCTGAGCGACAGCGTCGGGAGACCTGTGACGACCTCATCGCCCTCGGGACTGCGCACGCCGAACAGGGCGACGACAGGGTCTGCCGCGAGGCGCCGCACGGCGAAGACGAGCGCGTTCGATGACGGCACGTCGGCGAAGTGGAGGTCGTCGACGACGACGGCGACCGGCCCGTCCTCCGCGAACCGGCAGACCAGGCTCAGCACCGCGGCACCGATCGTGAACCGGTCGATCCCGTCGACGGAACGCGCGGCGCCGGGGAGCGACAGCGCCGCGGCGATGGCTTCCGCCTGCACCGGCGGAATGCCGTCGAGCGATCCCAGCGCCGGCCGCAGCAGCTGCAGCAGCGTGGCGAACGGGATCTCGCGCTCTGATTCGAGGCCGGTCGCGTGCAGCACGCGCATCCCCTCGAGCCGGGACACCGAGTCGTCGAGGAGTGCCGTCTTTCCGACGCCGGCTTCCCCGCGCACGACCAGGACGCCGCTCGTCCCCAGACGCGCGGCGGCCCCGAGCCGATCGATCGTCTGCTGCTCGGCCTGCCGACCCACCAGCATGGCCCGAGTCTACGACCGGGCCGACGACCAGGGGGGTCCACGGATGCGCCGGTGACCGGCGCATTTCTAACGTCGAGACAGCTGCTCAGCGCAGCCCACGACCGAAGGAGCCGCTGATGTCTCTCACCGCACCATCCACGCAGATCGACACCGACAAGCTGATGAGCTTCGTCTTCCGCGCCGTCGACGAGGTCGGCGCGACGCTCAACGCCGCCCTCGTCGTGATGGGCGACAAGCTGGGGTACTACAGGGATCTGGCCGACAACGGCCCGAGCACGCCGGCCCAGCTCGCCGAGCGCACGCAGACGGCGGAGCCGTACGCCCGCGAATGGCTGAACGCCCAGGCGGCGGGCGGCTACGTCGCATACGACCCCGCCACGAGGCGCTACACGCTTCCCGCCGAGCACGCGCTCGCCATGACCGACCCCGAGAGCGCCGCGTTCCTCCCCGGCTTCTTCCAGATCGCCCTCGGGACCGTGCATGATACCGAGCACATCGTTGACGCCGCACGCAGCGGCGCCGGGTACGGCTGGCACCAGCACGGCGAGGACGTCCACCTCGGCTGCGAGCGGTTCTTCCGCCCGAGCTACCACGCGAACCTCGTCGATGCGTGGATCCCCGCGCTCGACGGGGTCCGCGAGAAGCTCGAGGCCGGCGCTCTGGTCGCCGATGTCGGCTGCGGGCACGGGGCATCCACGATCCTGCTCGCGCAGGCCTTCCCGAACTCCACCTTCGTCGGTTCGGACTATCACGCCGAGTCGATCGAGACGGCGCGGGTACGCGCTGCCGAGGTCGGGATCGAGAACGTGAGCTTCGAGGTCGCCTCGGCCCAGGAGTTCGGCGGCAGCGGCTATGACCTGGTCGCGATGTTCGACTGCCTGCACGACATGGGCGACCCGGTGGGCGCCGCGCGCCGCGTGCGCGACGCGGTCGCCGACGACGGCACCTGGATGATCGTCGAGCCGATGGCAGGCGACAGCGTCGAGGACAACCTCAACCCGGTCGGCCGCGCCTACTACGGCTTCTCGACTCTCTTGTGCACGCCGTCCTCGCTCTCGCAGGACGTGGGCCTCGCCCTCGGTACGCAGGCCGGACCCGCGCGCATCCGCGATGTGACCGCCGCGGCCGGCTTCACCCGGTTCCGCACGGTGGCCGAGACGCCGTTCAACCGCGTGATCGAGGTGCGGCCCTGACGGGGAGGGGATGAGGGGAGCACACTGGGCGTGAACGCGAGGAGATGGCCGCCATGGGGAACCGCCAGACCTGGGTGAGGGCGCAGCGTCGCCCGCGGAGGGCCTTGTACCTCTCGTCCCCGATCGGCCTCGGTCACGCGCGGCGCGACGTCGCGATCGCCCAGGAGTTGCGACGCATCCACCCCGACTTGCAGATCGACTGGCTGGCGCAGCATCCGGTCACCCGTGTGCTGGCCGATGCCGGAGAGCGTGTGCACCCGGCATCCGCTCTCCTCGCGAACGAATCCGCGCACATCGAGGACGAGTCCGCCGACCACGATCTGCATGCGTTCCAGGCGATCCGCCGCATGGACGAGATCCTCGTGAACAACTTCATGGTCTTCAACGACGTCGTCGACGAGACCTACTACGACCTCGTGATCGGCGACGAGGCCTGGGACGTGGACTATTTCCTGCACGAGAACCCCGAGCTCAAACGGTTCGCGTTCGCCTGGATGACCGACTTCGTCGGGTGGCTGCCGATGCCGGGCGGCGGGGATGCCGAGGCCGCCCTCGCCGCCGACTACAACGCCGAGATGCTCGAGCAGCGCGCCCGATACCGGCGGCTCCGGGATCGCTCGATCTTCGTCGGGAACCCCGATGACATCGTGGATGCGGGCTTCGGGCCGGGTCTGCCCCGGATCCGGGAGTGGACGGAGGCGCATTACGACTTCGCGGGGTACGTCACCGGCTTCTCGCCGCCGACCGACGACGACCGCGCACGGGTTCGCGCGCAGCTCGGCTACCGGCCCGACGACGTGCTGTGCGTCGTCACCGTCGGCGGCTCGGGCGTCGGCGACGCGCTGCTGCATCGCGTGATGGATGCCGTGCCTCTGGCACGACGGATGCTCCCGCAGCTGCGGTTCCTGGTGGTGACCGGCCCGCGCATCGATCCGTCGTCAGTGCCTCGGCGACAGGGAGCGCGCGTGCGCGGATTCGTCCCCGACCTCTACCTCGCCCTGGCCGCCTGCGATGTCGCGGTGGTGCAGGGCGGTCTCACCACGTGCATGGAGCTGACCGCCGGTCGCCGGCCGTTCCTCTACGTGCCGCTGGAGAATCACTTCGAGCAGAACTTCCACGTGCGCCATCGGCTGGACCGGTACGGTGCGGGACGCTGCCTGCGGTACGCGGAGGCGTGCGATACGGCCGTGCTCGCCGAGGGTCTCGTGGCGGAGGTCTCCCGCGAGGTCGGCTACCGTCCCGTCGAGTCCGATGGCGCCGCACGGGCCGCGGCGATGCTCGGGGAGCTGATCTGATGCGCGCCCTCCAGCCGACCATGACCGGCGACCTCGACCGTGGGGGTATCCCGGTGCACTACGAGGTGTACGGCACCGGCTCGCCGACCGTCTACCTGCTCATGCCCGACGTGATCGTGCACAGCAGGGCGTGGAAGGCGCAGATCCCGTTCCTCGCCCGCTCCTTCCGCGTGGTCGTCAGCGATCCGCGAGGCAACGGTGGCAGTGGTCGCCCCGACTCGCCGGATCAGCTGGGTGACCGGCTGCTGCTCGACGACGAGTGGGCGGTGCTCGACGCCGTCGGCGCCGAGCAGGCGGTGCTCGTCGGCGTGTGCACGGGTGCGGGGCATGCGCTGATGATGGCGGCCGAGGCGCCCGAGCGTGTCCTCGGAGTCTGCGCCATCAATCCCGGCCTGCTCCTCACCGAGCCGCTGCCGCACCGGATCGCGTTCGACTTCGACGAACCCCGGGACTCGTACGAGGGCTGGCAGCAGCAGAACCGCCACTTCTGGCAAGAGGACTGGCCGGCGTTCTCCCGCTTCTTCTTCGGCGAGATGTTCCCGGAGCCGCACTCCACCAAGCAGCGCGAGGACTGCGTCGAGTGGTCGCTGGGGGCGGGCCCCGAGACGATGCTGCTCGAGTACGACTCGCCCCCGTACCTCGCGAACGCGGTCGACACGGCCACCGCTGTCTGCAAGGCGGTCCGCTGCCCTGTGCTCGTCATCACGGGCTCTCTCGACCAGTGCCAGAACCCGCTGCGGGGTCCGATCGTGGCCGATCTGACCGGCGGCGACCTCGTCGTCATCGACGGGCCGGACATCTGCCGCAGGCGCGCGATCCTGTGAAGGTGAACCTCCTGCTGCGCGACTTCATCGCCCGCGTGTAACCCTCTGTCAGACCCCAGCCGGCCGTGCCACCATTGCGGAGACGGATGCCGCGAGCCGAGGGGGTGTGCAATGGTCCAGGTCCGCGTGGCCGGTGTGGCCCTCGACGCGTCGGGGCAGCATGTACTGCTGCTGAAACCCGTCGACCAGATTCCCGGCGACGGGCTCGTGCTCCCGATCTGGATCGGCCAGCTCGAGGCGACGTCGATCCTGGTCGCCGTCGAGAACGCCGATGTGCCGAGGCCGCTCGCGCACGACCTGATGGGTCTCATCCTGACCGCGCTCGACGCGGTGGCGACGAAGGTCGAGGTCACCCGCATCGAGGACGGCACGTTCTACGCCGAGATCACGCTCTCGACCGCGCTCGGGGACCGCATCGTGGATGCCCGCCCGTCCGATGCCGTCGCGCTCGCCTCGCGCGTGGGTGCGCCGATCTGGGTCGCCGACGCGGTGCTCGCCGAGGCGGGCGTGCCCGACGTGCTCACCGAGACCGATGCCGCCGAGCGGCTCGACGAGTTCAAGCGGTTCCTCGACGACGTCGAGCCGGAGGACTTCGAGAGCTGAGCCGGATTCGCGCCGCCATGTATCTGGGGCGGTGGAGCCCGCTCTTTCGTGGGGTGGCCGCCGCGTGTGGCGCGGTCACGCGGACGGAGCCCGTCGTGATGCTCCGTCGCGCTCCCTCATCGAAAGGCATCTCCATGTCCCTCAACGACCTCGCCCTCGACGTGCCCCACGCCGCCGTGGCCGCCGCCGCGGCCGAGCTGCGGGCCACGCTCGGTGACCGCGCCCTGCTGCGCGGCGACGCCGGCTACGACGCCGCCCGGACGCCGTGGAATCTCGCCGTGGCGCAGCATCCGTTCGCCGTCGTGATCCCCGAGTCCGCGCAGGACGTCGTCGACGTCGTGCGCGCAGCGACGCTCTCGGGGCTGCGCATCGCGCCGCAGTCGACCGGCCACGGTGCGGGGGCACTCAGCGACACCGACCTCGCGCACACCGTGCTGGTGTCGCTGCGATCCCTGCGCGGCGTGACCGTCGACCCGGAGGCGCGCACGGCGCGCGTGCTCGGCGGCTCGCTCTGGAACGACGTGCTGGAGGCAGCCGCCCCGCACGGGCTGACGGCCCTGCACGGCAGCGCCGGCGACGTGTCGGTCGTCGGGTACTCGCTCAGCGGCGGGCTGTCGTTCTACGCCCGCGCGCACGGCCTCGCCGTGAACGCGGTGCGCGCCGCCGAGGTCGTGACGGCCGACGGCTCGCTGGTGCGCGCGACGGCCGACGAGCACCCCGACCTGTTCTGGGCGCTGCGCGGCGGATCAGGCTCGTTCGGTGTCGTCGTCGCGATCGAGATCGACCTGCTCCCGCTCGCCGACGTCTTCGCCGGCATGCTGCTGTGGGACGCGTCGCGCGCCTCGGAGGTCTCGCACGCGTGGGCGCAGTGGACGCAGTCCGCGCCCGAGTCCGCGACCACGACCCTGCGCATCCTCCACATCCCGCCGATGCCCGAGCTGCCGCCGTTCCTGTCGGGCCGTTCGGTGGTCGTGATCGACGGGGCGATCGAAGACACGGATGCCGCGGCATCCGCTCTGCTCCAACCGCTCCGTGCCCTGCAGCCCGAGGTCGACACGTTCGCCCGCATCCCCGCGCCCGCTCTCGTCGGCGTGCACATGGACCCGCCCGAGCCGTCGCCGTCGGTGACGTGGCACGCGGTGCTGGGAGAGCTGCCGGCACGTGCCGTCGACGCCTTCGTCGAGGCGGCTCAGACCCCGGGGATCTTCGTCCAGGAGCTGCGTCATCTCGGCGGCGCCGTGAATCGGCGGCCGGCGGGCGGCGGCGCGATCGCCTCGCTCGACGGCGAGTACCTCGTGCACTCGGTAGCGATGGTGCCCGCGCCCGAGGCCGCGGCCCCGGCGACAGCCGCGGTGCGGGCGGGCGTCGCCGCCATGATGGCCTGGCGGATCGATGCGCTCGCCCTGACCTTCGTCGACGCCCCCGGAGCGGACCGCTCGGTGGCGTTCGGCGCGGCGTGGGCGCGACTGCGTCAGCTCAAGCTCGACTACGACCCCGCGAACCTCTTCGCCGCCGCCCGGCCTGTCTGAGTCCGCGCGTTCCGTCGAGACCGGGATTTCTCGCCGAGACGAGGGGCGACGTCCCCGGTCTCGGCGAGAATCCCCGGGTCTCGGCGCTCGGCGTTCGGCGTTCGGCGCTCGGCGCTCGGCGTTCGGCGTTCGGCGGTGGATGTCGAGGCGGTGGGGCTCAGGCCGCGCCTGCGCGGACGGCTGCGGCGGCCTCGGCGGGGGAGCCCTTCCAGGGCGCGCCGTGACCGGGGAGCACCCACGAGGCCCGCAGCCCAGCGAGGTGTTCGAGCGACGTCAGCGCCTCGGCGGGATCGTCGGTGAACGGCGCCGGCTGGATGCCCTCGCGACCGGTGAGCACGTGGCGCGTCGTGAGCGCATCGCCCACGAACACCGCGTCGGCGAGGGGGATGTGCACCGCGATGCTGCCCGGCGAGTGGCCGGGCATGCCCACGATCACGGGTGAGCCCGGCAGATCCAGAACATCGCCGTCGTGCACCTCGACGACCTCCGACACGTAGGTGGTGGGCATCGCGCGCTTGCGCAAGGCGTAGGCGAAGAACCCGAGCGTCGCCCCGAGCTTCATCGGCCCGGTCGACACCTTCGGCTTCTCGCCCGTGCGGGCGCGCTCGGCGTCGGCCTCGTGCACGTACACGGGCACGCCGTGGTCGCGGCGCAGGCGCTCGGCGAAGCCGATGTGGTCGCTGTCGCCGTGGGTGAGCACGACGCCCTTCACGTCGGCGGGGGAGAGGCCGAGTCCCTCGAGTTCGCGCACGAGGTCCTTCCAGTGGCCGGGAAGCCCGGCGTCGACGACGGTGACGCCGTCGTCCGTCACGACGAGGTATGCGGCGACGATGTCGTTGCCGATGCGGTGCAGGTGGGGTGCGAGCTTCATAGGGGATCCTTCGCGGGAGCCGTCGGTGTCTCCGAACTTGGCATGGCTACGATACGTAGCTATCATGGCTACTGTCAATAGCCATCGAGGGAGGCTCGCATGCCGACGCCGGAACGCACGTCGTACGCCGAGATCGTCGCGGCGGGGCGCGACATCCTGGAGGAGTCCGGCCCCACGGGTCTGACGATGCAGAGCGTCGCGCAGCGCGTGGGGGTGCGGGCGCCGTCTCTGTACAAGCGCGTGCGGGACCGCGATGCCCTCCTGGAGGCTGTCGCCGCCGCCACCGTGGACGACCTGACCGGTCGGCTCGAGGCATCCGATCGCTCTCTGGAAGGCCTCGCCCGCGCCTACCGGACGCTCGCGCACGAGCGCCCCGAGGGGTTCCGGCTGATGTTCGCGGCCGCCGCTCCTCAGGAACTGCTCGACCGCGCGGGACTCACGATCGTCGACAGTGCGGCGGCCATCACCGGTGAGGACCACGCTCTCGACGCCGCCCGTCTCGTGACGGCGTGGGCGACGGGCTTCATCCACATGGAGCTCGCCGGCGCCTTCCGGCTCGGCGGCGACGTCGACGGCGCGTTCGACTACGGGCTCGCCGCCCTGCGCCGCGGCCTCGCCGCCTGAGCCGATCCCGTCAGGCGGTGCGGCCGGGGACGCGGTGGATCGTGAGGCTCGCAGGTCCTGTCATCTCGGACGACACGAGTTCGAGGTCGACGGCGTCGGGGAAGAGCCGGCGCCCGGCGTTCACCGCCGTCGGGAACGCGATGAGCCGGTACTCGTCGACGAGGTCGTGCTCGCGCAGGGCTTGAACGACGGATCCGCTGCCGATCACGACCACGTCGCGCGTCGTGACGGTCTCGGCGATCCACTCGGCGAGGGGTCCGTCGACGGCTCGCGAGTGGGTCCACCCGTCCTCGGGGAGTGCGTGGCTCGTCACCACCTCCTTGTCCGCCGCGTTCATCGCGCGCGCGAACGGGGTGTCGCGGCCGGGCCACAGCTCGGCGAAGTGGTTCCAGGTGCGGCGTCCGAACAGGAGCACCCCTGTGTCCAGCATGCTGCCGAGCCGGAACTTGTCTCCCGCGACGCCCTCTGGCCCATAGCGCATGGCCCATCCGCCGAACGGCGTGCCGCCGCTGCCGTCGGGGTCCTCGACCACGCCGTCGAGCGTGATGTACTGCACGACGATCACTCGTCCCATCGTCTCCTCCTCGTGAAGTGGGTTCACAAAGACATACGGATGGGATGCCGCGAACTCATCGCTCTGCGGAGAACTCCTTCTCGAAGAGGGCGAAGAGCCGCGGGTCCTGGTAGACGAGCACGTGCGCGATCGTGCCCGACTCATCCGCATCGAAGATCTGCACCGTGTGCGGTTCGCGCTCATCGGGAGTGAGCCGGTAGAGCAGGATCCCGGGCTGGCCGTTCGCCGAGATCGGCATCGTCGCCCAGTCCTCGCCGCGCCGCACGAAGAAGTCCGCCATGAAGTCGCGGTAGGTGTCCCGGCCGCGCGACCACGCGGGCACCGGCGGCATCTCGAAAACGAGGTCGTCGGCGACGAGGGCGGCAAGGGCGGCGACATCCGCTCGTTCGATCGCCCGGGCGTACTGCTCGACGGCGGTCGGGGCGAGGGTGTGTGGACGCCGGGTGCCGGTCGAGAGGGCCGCGCGGGCCCGCTGCAGAGCCGAGTTCGCGGAGGCGACGGACACCTCGAGGGCGTCCGCGGTCTCCGTGGCCGACAGCCCCACGAGGTCGCGCAGCACGAAGGCCCCGCGCTGGAGCGGGGAGAGCGACTGCAGCATGGCCGTGACGGCGAGGCGCACGTCGCTGCGACGCTCGGCGGCGGATTCGACCTCCGAGCCGGAGAGCCAGCCTGTCGGGGCGGGGATGAGCCACGGCACGTCGAAGGCGGGCACGAGCGGGGCGCCGATCTCGATCCCCGGCTCCTGCAGATCCCTCGGCAGTGGGCGCCGTGGAGCCTCGCGGAGCCGATCGAGGCAGACGTTGCGCGCGATGCGATACGCCCACGTCGTGACGCTCGCACGTGCGGGGTCGAAGGTGTCGCGGGCCCGCCAGATCCGTTCCATCGCGTCCTGGACGGCGTCCTCCGCCTCGAACGGCGAGCCGAGCATCTGATAGCAGAACGGCAGGAGCCGTCGACGGATACCCGACAGCTCGACCTCGTCGAACGCAGCCACACGGCGAGCATAGGGTCGGTCCCTGCACGACACTCGGAGCCTGTCGTGCGGCCACCGGCGGCGGTCGGGCGTCGATAGAATTCGGTCCATGAAAGGCGCGGCCCAGCGCGGACTCACGATCCTCGCCGACCCGACCCGTGCCCGCATCCTTCGCCTGATCCGTGACGCGGACGGCGGGCACGCCCTGGTCGGAAAGCTCGCCGATGCGCTCGGCCTCCGGCAGCCCACCGTGAGCCACCACATGAAGGCGCTCCTGTCCGAAGGCGTCGTCGTGCGGGAGCGCGACGGACGACGTGTCTGGTACTCCATCGCGCCGGATCAGATCGATCGGGTGAACGCGCTCATCGGCGACGGCGACGGCGAGGTGGCGCCGGCGGCGCCCGATCTCGCACGGATCGTCGACGATCTCGCTCTCCGATTCCGCGGCACCTTCAGTCCTGAGACGGTGCGTGCCAGCGTCGAGAGCAGCTACGACCTCCTGGCCACCGGCTCGGGTTCGCCGCTCCTCGCCTCGCGCACCGCCGCCTTCGCGGCGACGCGGCTCGAAGCGCTCAGCCGAGCCCAGGGTGATCTGCCCGCCCGACCCGAGGTGCTGTTCGTCTGCGTGCAGAACTCCGGGCGCTCCCAGCTCGCCGCGGGAATCCTCCGGCACCTCGCGGGCGATCGCGTCGGGGTGCGCAGCGCCGGCTCGGCGCCGGGCCCGGAAGTGCGCACGTCGGTCGTCCAGGCGCTCGACGAGATCGGCGTCTCCGTCGGCGGGGAGTTCCCGAAGCCGCTCACCGATGACGTCGTCCGCGCGGCAGACGTCGTCGTGACGATGGGGTGCGGCGACTCCTGCCCCGTCTTCCCCGGCAGGCGGTATCTCGACTGGCCGCTCGAGGACCCCGTGGGCAAGCCGATGGACACGGTTCGCAGCATCCGTGACGACATCGAAAGCCGTGTGCGCGCGCTGCTGGACGAGATCCTCGCGTACTGACCCCTGGTGCGCCGTCAGCTCCTGATGGTGCGGATGGTCGCCCCCGCGACGAGGAACAGCACGGCGGCGACCGGCTGCGCGGCCGTCCAGACGGGCCCGTCGAAGGCGAAGGGGAAGATCGGGTTCCAGAGCACGGCGATCGCCGCGAACACCGGGATCCACCACCAGTGCCGTGCCTGGAACGCGAACCACGCGACGATCACGGCAAGGATCGCGACGACGAACCGGATGATCAGGAACCACTCGCCGCCGATGAGCAAGGGCGCCAGGAACAGGGCGATCGCCGCGATCAGACTGGGCGCGAAGGCGTTGCGCTGATACGTCGAGGCGGTCCGGTCCTTGTTCGTCATGCTCCGACTCTCTCACCGCTCAGCGTCCGGTGAAGAATCGGGCGCATACCGGGTCTCGCTCCGCGCGCGGATGCGGCAGGCTGCTGCCCCGGGACGCACTCAGAGGCGCGAGGGCCGCGTTTCTCCGGCTATTGGTCGTCGGACGCCCGGGACGCCCGGCGGCGTTCGAGGCGCCAGTGGATCTCGTGCGTCTCGGGGTGGCGCCATTCGTGCATCCGGTACTCGAAGCCCGGCAGGAGCACGATCGGGATCGGATCCGGGGATGCGGGAGCGACGGCGCCGACCACGATCTTGGCGTCGGTCGGGATGAACGGCGACTGCGCGGGAACGGGTGCGGTGATGATCTCGACGGGGTCTCCGTAGGGGCGCGCCATGCGGGCACCTTAGCACGGCCAGGGAACACGCTGAGAGTTACCTTGAGGCATCTATACACGAGCCATAGAGCAGTCATAGAGTCTCCATAGAAGACGAAGCGCTCGTCGTGTCGAGGCCCACCCGAAGGCCTCGTTCCTCGCCAGTGTGTGGGGCTGGTGAGCCGGCAGCGCTACCCGCCGTCTTCTAGCCGGTGCTGGTTTGGGGGCGTACTCGTTACGCGGGGGAACCCGGCCCACAGCACTGCGGCGGCTCGCCCCTGGATGCCCGGCGTCCAGGGGCGGGTCGGCCCGGCTCTTGTGCGACGAAAGGAACTCCCATGTGCGACCCGGCGCCCGCCACCGCGAAGGCCGGCTGGTACCCCACTCGCGTGCACGGGAGCGAGCGCTACTGGGACGGAGTCCGGTGGACGGAGATGTTCCGCCAGGCTCAGGCCGGTGTGCCGCGACCGATCGGTGAGAGCGTCACTTCCGAAGCCTCCACCTGAGCGTCGTCGCGGGGGCCGTCGGCGGGATGGTGAGCGGATAGCACGACCGTCGATCGGGCACAATCCCTGCGCGTGAGTCGGCGTCGGTCCGTACCGTCGGCCTCATGGCCACAACGACGAAGAACTCCACCACGTCCGCCACCCGCAACAAGCGGCGCGCTCCCCGCGGCGCCCAGCTCACCAAGGAGCAGAACGCCGAGAGCGGGTTCACCGCCTCCGCCACGCTGAGCGACAACCTTCAGAAGGTGCTCGTCGATCTCATCGAGCTCGCCTCTCAGGGCAAGCAGGCCCACTGGAATGTCGTGGGCAAGAACTTCCGTGACACGCACCGCCAGCTGGACGAGATCATCGAGTCGGCTCGCGAGTTCGGTGATGCCGTCGCCGAGCGGATGCGGGCGCTCCACGCGCTTCCCGACGGTCGCAGCGACACCGTCGCGGAGACCACCAGCCTCCCCGAGTTCCCTCAGGGCGAGATCGCCACCACCGACGTGATCGACCTCGTCACGGAACGGCTCGAGAACACGGTCGCCACCTGTCGGGACGTGCACGACGCGGTCGACGAGGAGGACCCGACCAGCGCGGATCTGCTGCATCAGATCCTCGAGAAGCTCGAGCAGTACGCCTGGATGGTCAGCGCGGAGAATCGAGTGCCGAAGCAGGGCTGAGCCCGAGCGCGAGAAACGGGGTGCAGCCTTGCGGCTGCACCCCGTTTCCGTCACGGCGGGGGGATGGCGACCATCCGATCGCCCGTCCGGTCAGCGGTAGAGGTCGCCGTAGTAGGTGTCGAGCCGGCCACGGTACGCGTCATCCTGACCCGTCGTGGACTGGTCCCACTCCGGAGAGTTCTTGATCTGGTCCTTGGTCAGATCGACGTACACCTTCTCGTCTTCATCGTCGACACGCTCGACCGTCCCGGCCGGAAGGATCACCTTCCGCCCGAAGATCCACGGTCCGGTGTCCACGACGAGCCGGCTGCTGCCGGCATCATTGCTCGCCTCGTCGATCTTTCCGATGTCGCCATCCGTGGCGTGCACGTGGTAGCCCACCAGGTCGCGGGAACCGGCCCCGCGGTCGACCGACTGACGGTAGTCCCAGGCGTCCCAATTCGTGGACATGAGTGCTCCTTGTCTTCATGCGAGGGATGGATTCGGAAGTCGACCCGGGTGGTCGCTCCGATGTCCACGCTAGGAAGTGCTCCGGAAATCGGGGACCCCCTGGCGCATCCCGCGTAGGAGGCGTAATGGCATCGAAGAGACCGTACGGAATCTTCACGAATGTCGTCGGCCGCTGACACCATGATCAGAACAAATGTTCGATCGGAGGCGGCATGCGGGGTGAGGCGACCGTGCTGCACGCGGACCTGGACGCCTTCTACGCCTCGGTCGAGCAGCGCGATGCTCCGGCACTGCGCGGCCGGCCTGTCATCGTCGGCTGCGGCGTCGTGCTGGCGGCCAGCTACGAGGCGAAGGCTCGCGGGGTGCGTACGGCGATGGGGGGCCGTCAGGCGCGCGACCTCTGCCCGGATGCGGTGGTGGTGCCGCCGCGGATGGACGCGTACTCGGCGGCCAGCAAAGCGGTCTTCGCGATCTTCCGGGACACGACGCCGCTCGTCGAAGGGCTCTCCATCGATGAGGCGTTCCTCGAGGTCGGCGGCCTCCGGCGCATCTCGGGCACGCCGGAGCAGGTCGCCGTGCGTCTGCGAGAGCGGGTTCGTCAGGAGGTCGGGCTGCCCATCTCCGTCGGGATCGCCCGCACCAAGTTCCTCGCCAAGGTCGCCAGCGCCGTCAGCAAGCCCGACGGGCTGCTGGTGGTCGAGCCTGAGCGGGAGCAGGAGTTCCTGCTCCCGCTGCCGGTGGAGCGACTCTGGGGCGTGGGTGCCGTGACCGCCGAGAAGCTGCACCGGCTCGGCATCAATACCGTCGGACAGCTGGCCGAGCTCGAGGCCGCGACCGCGGAGAGGCTGCTGGGAAGAGCGGCCGGCGCGCACCTGCACGCACTCGCCCGGCTGCGGGATCCGCGTCCCGTCGACACCACACGTCGCCGCGGCTCCATCGGCTCGCAGCGTGCCCTCGGCACCCGTCCGCGAGCGCCCGAAGAGCTGGAGGTCATCCTCACGCAGATCGTCGATCGGCTGGCCCGTCGCCTGCGCGACGGTGACCGCGTCTGCCGCACGGTGGTGCTGCGGCTCCGCTACGGCGATTACGCGAAAGCCACCCGCTCCCGCTCGTTCCGCTCGCCCACCGACCGCACCGCGCTGATCCTCGCCGTCGCGCAAGGACTGCTCGCCGCAGCGCAGCCCGAGATCGCGGAACGCGGCATCACCCTCATCGGCGTCTCGCTGTCGCAGCTCGGCCGCGTCGACAGCGTCCCTCCGGAGCTTCCGATCGACTGGGACGACGGCGTGCGCCTCGACACGGTGCTCGACGCGGTCCGTGATCGCTTCGGCGCGGCCTCGGTGTCGCGCGCGGCCCACCTCGGCCGTGATCCGGGCTGGTCGACGCCACTGCTCCCGGAGCACGAATGAACCGGTCAGCGCGCCCGAGTCCACCGCCAGCTCGGTCGAGTCCAGACAGCCGTCAAGCAGCTCTGCTCCGTCGTGGGCGCGACCGATCGGACGGCCGACGCCGGACACTGAACGCGGCCAACATCAGCACACCCTGGTTCGCCGCACCGTTCGCGACCGCCGCAACGATGAGGCCAAGGCGTTCGGCCGTCGAGACGAGCTGGTAGCGGAGTCTCAGCGTCGCGAGGTCGCTGCCCGGCGGTCGCTCTCACCCCGTCGGTTCGGCCATGGGATCCGGCAGGTACGCGGAGATGCCGATCGAGAAGGTTGCCGGGAACTCGATCCCGGCAGGGTCGATGGACGGAGTGCTCATTCCGTGCTCCATTCCTCATCCTGTTGCTCACCAGCCGAGCGAGCGGCTGTGAAGGAGCGGGACCTCGTTCGAAGCCCGACCGAGGCCCCGCTCCAGCTGCCGCCCACCCTGAGTCAAGAGTCCCGAACTCTTGTCTCGGGCGAAGACGCCGCGGCCGCCGCAACCCTCTCACCACGTCGGCGCGCGCGACCAAGCCGGTCCCAGTGCCTCAGGCGGCCTGCGAGATCCACGCCGGTGCATTCAGCCTGGGATTTCTCAACGCCTCCGCGAGCGTGAGGTCCCAGATCCCGCGGATTCAGCAGAGCGCCGCTTGCCGCGTCAGCCGACGCGACGACGGCGACGTCGCCTCGCAGGAACCCGAAAGCAGTCCAGGAACTTCACCCGAAAGGACGAACGGCGACGCCCGGGGCTGCGTGGTGACCGGCCGGCTCGGCTACGCCGGGCAAGTAGGGTCGTGGCGTGATCGCTCCTGCACCCGCCGCTGCCGCGTCGCTCGACGTGAGTTCTCCGGCGGGACCGGTCGGAGCGGGTGAGGCGGCGGACAGGATCCTGGGTTCGCGGCGGTCCGCTGTGATCCTCGCGCTCACGGTCTTCGTGACGACGATGATCCAGATCCTTGTGCAACCCCTTGCGGCGCTCATCCAGGGCGGGGTGGAGTGGACGCTCATCTTCTCTCCGGCGGTGCTGCTGTCGCTGCTCGTGCTCGGGTGCGCTGTCCAGGCGGCCTCGTTCCTGTTGAGCGACCGATCGCCCGAGACCACGGTCCTGATCGTCACGGTCGTCTACATCGCGCTCATGGCCGGGTTGGCGGTGCCGACGTGGCTGATCGGCATGTACCTCGTGATCGCGTTGGCGTTGTTCCTGCTCGCCACGCGGAGGCCGCTCGTCGTCTCGATCGTGTGGCTGGCGGGTGTGGTGGTGGTCACTGTCGGTGCGATGCTCCTCTGGATCTTCACGACGGGGTTGGCACCGACCATCGCGGTCGGCTTCGTGACGGCCGAAGCGGTGCGGATCGCGGCCCCCGCGATCGCCGGGACCGCGCTCGGTGCGTGGTGGGGTGTGCAGACTCGTCGGGTGGCCCGCGCGCGCACGGAGGCGGAGACCGCGAAGCGGGAGCACGACAAGCGTGTCGAGGAAGCGGAGCAGCGGGAGCGTGCGCGGATCGCGCAGGAGCTGCATGACGTCGCGGGCCAGCACCTCGCCGGACTGATCACCCTGGCCGACGCGGCGTTGGCGATCGCTCCCGAACGACCCGGCGACGCGTTGCACCTCGTCGAGGAGGTCCGCAATGAGGGCCGCTTCGCTGCCGCGAGCCTCGCGGGAGCACTCACCGACCTGCGCGCCGTCGGAACGGAGCCGCGGGAGATGACCCGCGACCTGCGGCAGGCGGGCGAGCTGTTCGAGTATTGGCGGAGACGCGGGATGAACATCCGACTCGCGGCGACGGGGCCCGTCGAGGATCTCCCCACCGTCGTCTCCACGACCGCGTACCGGTGCACGCAGGAAGCGATCACCAACGCGGCCAAGCATGCGCCCGGCGCCGAGGTCGACGTGGAGATCACGGTCGGGTCTGACCGCGTCGGGGTGCTGATCGCCAACGGGTCCGCACCGTCGGGGACTCAGCCGATCTCCGGCCTCGGCCTGGGCTGGGGGATCAGCGGGATCCGCGAACGGATCGACCTGCTGCGAGGCACACTCGTGTTCGGAGCGACACCCGAGGGCGGCTGGATGGTGCGGTTCGGCATCCCCGTCGCCACCACTGACTGAAAGCGCGACCATGACCGACGGCCACACCTCGATCCGCGTGCTCATCGCCGACGACAACCGCTCGGTGCGTAAGGGGCTGCGCCTGCAGCTCGAGGCCGCGCGCGGCATCCGGGTCCTCGGCGAGGTCTCCAACGGAGCAGACGCGGTCACGGTCGCGCGCCGGGAACGCGTCGACGTGGTTCTTATGGACCTTCAGATGCCGGGGATGAGCGGGGTCGAGGCCACGCGAGAGCTCACGCGGTCGACCACCCAGCCGCCTGTCGCGGTCATCGTGATGACCAGCTACGCGATGGACGCCTACGTGACGGATGCGCTGGACGCCGGAGCGATCGGGTACCTCCTCAAGAGCCACGACTCCGACCAGCTGCTGACGGCGATTCACGCCGCGATGCGCGGGGAAGCACTCATCTCCCATCGCGTGACCACGCCGGTGGTTCGCGAGTTCGCACGCCGCGGCGCGGCCGACCCCGAGATGGTGGCTCGCCTCTCGGCCGCCGAGCGACGCGTGGTCGCCGTGCTCTCCAGCGGCACCACCAGCAACGAGCAGATCGCCGAACGCCTTCGCGTGTCCGTGCACACCGTGCGGTCGCAGATGCAGTCCGCATTGAAGAAGCTCGACATGGATGACCGCACCCAACTCGCCCTGTGGGGCGCCCGCAACCATCTGGACCGAGGCGCCGACTCACTCATTTGAGTGAACTTTCTCGAGCGAGGAAGTGTCGGCGGGGCTCCCCCCTGCTCGCTTGAGGACGGCGATGGGCGCCGCTCGGCGATCACGGGGCCTGACCAGGCCGCCGCAGGTGGCGCGATCCGACGACCGGCGATGCAGGTGCATGCCTCGTCGCGGCAGGCCACGTGCCGGCCAGTACGGTGGCCACATGCAGTGTCGCCCAGCCCTGGCAGTCGGTTCATTGTTCCTCGCCTTCGCCATGACCAGCTGTGCCACTCCCGGGCCCGGCTCGGGGGTCGCCACGCCGGAGGCGATGAGCGAGGCCACCGAGACGCCGGAGCCCACCGCCCCTTCGGGCGGCGAGGTCGCTGAGGCGCGCGCGCAGGCCCAGGCCTGGCTGGACGCGGCCACCCTCCCGCCGGGTGCGGTCCTCTCCGACGTGCCGATCGGCGGCTTCAGCTCCTACACGGGATGGCCGTGCGGCCCGGTGGAGGAGCTGGAAGCGTTCTGGACGATTCCGGGCGCGACCGTCGCCGACACCGCCAACTGGTTGAGGGAGCACCCCACCGGGGACCTCATCACGACGGCATTCGCCCCGATGACGTATGACCCCGCGATCGATTCCACGACGGTCGGCTACATCCCCGCCGCGGATTCGCAGGAAGGGATCGTCTACACGATCGAGAGGAAGGGCGATGGCGTCGCGGTGAGAGCCGAGATCGCGGCTCAGACCGCGTCCGCCGTCTGCCCGCCCCTCCCTGACGGTGCGATGTACGGAGCACCGGGACAGGGATAGGCCGTTCGGCAGCGGCCGCAGCTGCGGTCGGTGCGGCAGCTTCGTTCCCTGCCTGACCAGCCCATTCACGCGGGCGCGGGTTCGCGGGTCAGCGATCAGAGGAGAAGGAATGCGTCGTGGCCTGATCGGCGGCTCTGCACTCGCCGCACTGTGGTTCGTGTTCGGCTGGGCGCCCTTCCTGCTCCAAAGTGCGGGCGGAAGTCTGGCCACCCCGGCGCAGGCGATCCCGTCGCCGATGGGCTACGGCATGTTCGGCCTGCCAGTCCTGTGGGCCGTCATCCTCCACGTGCTGATAGCGGCTGTTCTGGTCGCCGCGTACGCGCTGCTGGCCGCATGGCTCGCTCCCGGCGGGCGTTTCGCATTCGCCTCAAGCTGGCTGGCCGCGATCCTCAGCGCGTTCCTGATCGGTGCGAGCCTGGACCTCGGGAACTTCGTCGTCTGGATCGGACGGTTCGGGATCCGCGGCGCGCTCGGCACGATGGGCGCGACGCCTCTCACCGTGTGGTGGGCTGCGCTCGTCGGTTGGATCCCGGCTCTGGTGGCGATGAGCGTGCGCAGCACGAAGAGCGCCGAGACGGGCGCCGTGGTTGTTCAGCGCTCCCAGGCATCGAAGGCCCGCGTTGCAGCGATCCTGGTCGGCGCGGTTGCGTTGATCGCTCTGCCGTTCGTCGCGCAGGCCGGCCACGCTGTCGTGCAGGAGCAGCTTCGGCAGGAGCAGGCTCACGCGCAGGCCGTCGCCGACCCTGACGGGGCGGCACCGGCCGATCCCGCCGCAGCCGGCGATCCCGTCCCCACCGCTGCCCCGAGCAGCTGAGGCGCCGCGCGACTCCGAGAGGGTCGCGTGCCGTGGTCCCGAGGAAGAACTGTGGCGGAGGATGGGGGATTCGAACCCCCGAGGGCTTGCACCCAACACGCTTTCCAAGCGTGCGCCATAGGCCACTAGGCGAATCCTCCAGGAGGCCCCGGAGGGCCGCCGACCATCCTACCCTGCTCCGCTACCGTGCCCGAACCGGGGCGGTCCCCGCGTACACGCTGCCCGGTCGGATCACGAGCGAACGCGGCGCCAGCAGCGCGAGAATGCGGCGCGAAGGCGGCACGGATGCGAGCAGAGATGCACGAACGGATGCTGCGGCATCGGCTGCCGCGTCACCCATCCAGTACGAGCGGGTGCCGGCGCGCGAGTAGCTGGCGCGTTCGATCGCGAGCAGGACCGTGTTCATCTCGGATGCGGCGACCCCGTGTTCGGCGACGAGCCTGCCGGCGAACGCGCGTGGCGTCTCGCTGGCGGGCACGGGGATGCCGACGTCGATCGCGGCCTCCTGGACCGACTGCCACGCGGCCGCCGCGTCGCCGTTCCGGGAGGCGGCATCCTGCTGCCGGCGGCGCAGTTCGCGGATGAGGAAGGGGAGCGCCAGGAGCACGATCATGGCCGCGACGACGCCGAGGATCGGCAGCGGATCAAGCGCGTCCTGCGACGTGCTGTCCGACGCGTTCTGACGCTGCTCCTCCAGATCGATCTGCGCCTGGTCGCCGCGCGCCGTGGGGGTGGGGTTCGTCTCTGGAGTCGCGGCATCGGGGTCGGCGGTCTGGCCAGGAATCGTGAGCTCCGACGAGAAGGTCGTGGGGACCCCGAGGCCGGAGGTGGGCTCGAACGGGATCCAGCCGATGCCGTCGAAGTACACCTCGGGCCAGGCGTGGAGCTGCGAGCTCGACACCGAGAAGACCGGCTGCTCGTCGATGGTGTCGGTGGTCGGAGTGCCCGGCAGGTAGCCGACGACGATGCGCGACGGCATGTGGAGCGTGCGCGCCATGAGCGCGAACGCCGATGCGAAGTGGATGCAGTAGCCCTCGCGGACCTCCAGGAACCGCGCCACCGCCTCTGCGCCACTGCCGTCGAAACCGTCCTCGACGGGCGACTCGAGCGAATAGCGGAAGTCGGTGCCCCGGAACCAGCGCTGCAGCGCGGTGAGCCGGTCGTAGTCGGTGGTGGCATCGGCGGTCATCTGCACGGCGAGCTCGCCGATGATCGGCGGGATGTCGTCGGGCAGCTGCGTCGTCTCGTCGCGCACCTGCGAACCGACCGACACCGCGGCCCGCACCTGTTCGAGAGACGGTCGGGGGACGTCGTACGCCACCTCGTACGACTGGCCCTGCGTCGAACCGCCGGTCGTGGCCACCGTGTGGTTGTAGGGGACCGCGCCCCACATGCCCCCGCCGAGCCCGGTGATCCCCACCGCGGGGTAGGGAACCGGCGCCCACTGGGAATCCAGGTTCACGATGTCGATCTTCGCGGTGTACTCGCCGATGCGGATGTCGTCGCCGGAGTCCACGACCCCGAACGCTCGCTCGCTCTGCAGCGACACCGTCTGCGAGCGATCGGGCTCCCATACACCGCCGTCGAAGCGGGAGAGGGTCGTCGCACGCAGATAGGGCACGGACGGCGCGTTCGTGCGAACCCGGATGACCTCGACCTCCTGGGGGCGGCGCAGGTCGTCGCCGAGCTGCAGTGTCGCGTCGATCCCCGGTCCGGGTCCGAGACCCGACCCGGCCCGCGCGCCGGGCTGTGGCAGCACCGGCGTCGCCACGACGGCCACGACGATCGCGATCGCGCCGATGCCGAGTGCCGTCGCGGGGACGCCGGCGGTGCGCTCCGCCTCGCGCTCGACCGGCTTCTCGCGCGAACGCGTCTCGGAGCGCAGGAGGAACAGGATCGTGACCGCGAGGAACACGAATCCGATGACGTCGACCTTGCTCGGCGCGGCGATCGCCGGGATGAGCGACACCGCGACGATGCCGACGGAGGCGAGCAGCGGCATCCGCGCGGTCACCACGACGTGATCGACGATGATCGTGAGGAGTCCCATCGACCCCACCACGACGAACGCCAGCGACAGCGTCGGCTCGAGCGGCGCCGCGCCGATCGCGATCTCCTCCATCGCGGCCTGCACCAGCATCGGCACGGCACGGAAGGTGTCGAGCGTCGGGATCACCCACAGCAGGGCGGTGTCGCGAAGGAAGATCAGCGTCATGAACACGACCCACACCGCGACCTCGATGAGGGTCACCGCGACCGCGGGGAGGCGGTAGAGGCGGGAGGTGTATCCGGCGGCGAGCACCAAGGCCGACAGTGCGAGGGCCGCGACCAGCCACCACCCGGGCTCGATGACCCGGACGACCGGCAGCAGCGCCGCGAGCAGCGCCGCGAGGATCGCGAACGTCAGGAGCCGCTCACCGCCGCGTGCACGCACAGGGCGCCCTGTCTCAGCCGAAGACATGGTGCACCCCCCGTCCGATCGCGTTCGCCCACGCGTGACCCAGGCCGCGGTCGGGACCGATCGCCGCCACGTGCCAGCCGTGATCCGCGGCGATGTCGAGCGCGTCGCCGATCGGCGACGCGGACAGCAGGAGGGGGAGCGTGCTGTGGTGCGAGACCGGGCCGATGGCCACCGAGTCGGCCGGGTCGAGCCGCCCCACGATGAGCACGATCGGACCCGTCGACGCGCCCGCGAACAGCCGCGACAGGCGCGGGAGGGTGTCGTCGCGATGGGCGGTGATCGTGGCGAAGTGGACGAGCATCGCGTCGACCTCGGTCATGTCCCCGCCGTCGATCCGGTCGACGAGCACCGTTCCCTCCGTGTCGAGCACCTCGACGGCGTAGCCGTCGTGCACGAGGCGCGCGACCGCGGAGACGCACGCCGAGACGCCGGCTTCGAAGCCGGGGTCGGCGCCGGGAGCGCGCAGGGCCTCGGGAGACCAGCGCAGCGCGGCGCGGTCGATCACGACCGTGGCCTCGGGTGTGGACTCCTGCTCCTCCTGGCGCACCATGAGCTCGTCGCGGTGGGCGGTCGCCCGCCAGTGGATCCGCCGCATCGAGTCGCCCGGGGCGTAGGGCCGCGCGACGAGGTTGTCGGCGCCCTGGCCGAGCTGGTCGGTCGTCGTGTGCAGCATCCCGCCGGTGGCGCCGGCGTAATCCACGAGCGGCGGCAGCTCGACGATCGCCGGCGCCACGGTGACCGGCGTGCGCTGGCTGAACACGACCGTGCGCCGTGCGAGCCCGAACGGATCCGACGACCGCACGGTGAGCGGTCCGAGCGAGTGGACTCCGCGCCGCGCGCCGGTGACGGCGTACACCAGGTCGATGCTGCGCGCGCCGCCGCGCTCGCCGCCGCGCAGGCCCGAGCCGAGTGCGGGAAAGGCGCCCTCGGCTTTGCCGCGCAGCCCCTTGGGCAGGGCATCGCGCCAGGTTCCCGGTGCGGTGGGCAGCGCCGTGCGCACCTCGACGCGCACCGACACGCGCGCGTCGCCTCCGACCGGGACGACGTCCGGGGTGAGCGCCCGGGTGACCGCGTCGGAGCGGCGCCCGACGTACAGCGACGCGATGCTCGCGATGACGACCGCCAGCAGCAGGATGCCGAAGTACATCAGCTCGACGATGCTCGCCTCGTTCGCCACGATGAAGCACGCGATCGCGAGGACCAGTGCTCCGGTGCCCCGGACGGTCAGCGGCCACACGCTTCTCATCGGTCTCTCACTGACGTGCGGCGATCGGCACCCGCACGCTCGCGGCGATGCGCTCGAGGATCGTCGCGATCGCATCTGCGGCGCTCGACCCCCGGGCACCGCCCGCAGCGCGGGTCGGGATGAGTCGGTGTGCGAACACGGGGGCGAGAAGCGCCGTGATGTCGTCGGGGATGACGAAGGCGCGCCCGTCGAGCGCGGCCCACACCTTGGCCGCGCGCACCAGCTGCAGCGTCGCGCGGGGGCTGGCGCCCAGGCGCAGATCGCTGTGCGTGCGGGTCGCCTGCGCGAGGGCAACGGCGTAGTCCTCGATCGCGGGTGCGACGTGCACCGCCCGCGCCCACGCGACGAGGCTTGCGACCTCCTCGGCCGAGACGGCCGGCGTGAGCTCGTCGAGTGGGTTGACCGTGTCGCGCTGGCGCAGCATGAGGGCCTCCGACCGCGGGTCGGGGTAGCCCATCGAGATGCGCATCATGAAACGGTCGCGCTGCGCCTCGGGGAGGGCGTAGGTGCCCTCCATCTCGAGCGGGTTCTGCGTCGCGACGACGAGGAACGGCTCGGGCACGAAGTGCGTGCGCCCGTCGACGGTGACCTGGCGCTCCTCCATGGCCTCCAGGAGAGCGGACTGCGTCTTGGGGGAGGAGCGGTTGATCTCGTCGGCGATGACGATGTTCGCGAAGATCGCGCCCGGCTTGAACTCGAACTCGCGGTCGACCGGGTTGAACACGCTCACGCCGGTGACGTCGCCGGGCAGCAGATCGGGCGTGAACTGGATGCGGCGGACCGTGGCATCCACACTGGTCGCGAGCGCGCGCGCGAGCATGGTCTTGCCGACGCCTGGTACGTCCTCGATGAGGAGGTGCCCCTCGGCGAGGAAGCACACCAGGGCGCTGCGCACCGCGTCCGGCTTGCCGTCGATGACGCTGCCGACCGCATCGAGGATCGCGTCGGTGACGCGGGCGAACCCCTCGGCCGTCGCGGCCCCGAGCGCACCCGAGCCTTTCGATGCAGCATCCGTCATCGCGGTATCGACCATCGCCGGCTCCTGTTCCGCCCTCGAACGAGCGGGTCGCGGGTGGGGTGCGGGCTCCCTCACCCACGGGACCGATCCTAATCGCGCCGATATCGGATCGGTATCGATCGCGCTGGGAGAACCCTGGACGCCCCCGCGGGCGACGCGAGCGGTCCGGCTGCGCCCGTCGGTCGGGTTAGACTGGACCCAGCTCTCCGCGAGGCGGCATCCAGGCCAACTCCCCCAGGACGGAAACGTAGCAAGGGTAACCAGGCTCTGCCGGGTTCGCGGAGAGTCTTAATTTTCCCGGGCGAAGGGGCCCTCCAGCACCGACCACTGCAGCAGCATGATGGTCTTCGCATCCTGGATCCGCCCGTCGCGGACCATCGCGAGCGCCTCCTCGATGCCGAGGTCGAGCAGCTCGATGTGCTCGCCCTCCTCCGCCAGGCCGCCGCGCTCGCCGACCCCTGCCGTGCCGTCGTACGGCGCCGCGAAGAAGTGCAGCCGCTCGGTGACCGATCCGGGGCTCATGTAGACATCCCACACGTGCTCGAGCTCGCCGATGTCGACACCGGTCTCCTCGACGGCCTCGCGCCGGATCGCGGTGGCGGGATCGTCCTCATCGAGGAGTCCTGCGGCCGTCTCGATCAGCATGCCGTCGGGGTGGTCGTTGACGTAGACGGGGTAGCGGAACTGTCGCGTCAGCAGCACGGTGCGCCGGGCCGGGTCGTAGAGCAGCACCGTCGCGCCGTTGCCGCGGTCGTACGTCTCGCGCTGCTGGGTCTCCCAGCGGCCGGACGGCCCGCGGTACTCCAGCGTGGTGCGCCGCAGCACGTGCCATGCCGATGCGAGCACCTCGACGTCGGTCACGCGCACATCCCGGTTGCGGTCGAGCTCACGCCCCGTCCGGTCGAGGCCGGTCCGGCCGCGGTGATCGGGGACGTCGATTCCGGGACGAGGTTCGTGCATGCCGTCGAGGGTATCCGCGGGCGGCCGCCGACGCGGCCCCGCGGCGGGGTGCTGCATTTGATCCGGTGGCACGCCTGGCCGCAGCATCCGTCCCGCCCATAGGCTGGTCGCGTGGCGCAGAGCATCTACATCACGTCGGCAGAAGGCCACTCGGGGAAGTCAACGGTCGCGCTCGGGGTGCTCGATGCGCTGAGCCACGCGACGCCGCGGGTGGGGGTGTTCCGGGCGATCGCCCGGTCGACCGTCGAGCGAGACTACGTGCTCGAGATGCTGCTCGACCACGACGGCGTCGATCTTCCGTACGACGACTGCATCGGCGTCACTTACGACGACGTGCGGCATGATCCGGATGCTGCGCTCGCGACGATCGTCGAGCGCTACAAGGCCGTCGAGGCCCAGTGCGACGCGGTCGTCATCGTCGGCAGCGACTACACCGATGTGGGGAGCCCCGCCGAGCTCGCCTACAACGCTCGCATCGCGGCGAACCTCGGGGCTCCGGTGCTGCTGGTGCTCGGCGGCCGCTCGGCGCAGAACCAGACGCAGCCCGAGCAGCTCGGCTCATCACTCGCGCGCACGCCTGCCGAAATGGGGCAGATCGCCGACCTCGCGCTCGCCGAGCTCGCCCACGGCCGCGCGAAGCTGTTCGCCGTCGTCGCCAACCGCGCCGACGCGGAGCGCGCCGACGAGACCCTCGACGCCATCCGCCGCTCGATCCATGCGCATCACGGCGCCGCGCCCGCCGCGCCCGTGCCGGTCTGGGCGATCCCGGAGGACCGGTTCCTGGTGGCGCCGTCGATCCGCGGCATCATGCGCTCGGTCGACGGCGAGATGCTCGCCGGCGATGCCGGCCGCCTCACCCGCGAGGCCCTCGCTGTGGTGGTCGCGGGCATGTCGATGGTGAACGTGCTGCCGCGCCTGCTGGAGGGCGCCGTCGTCATCATCCCCGCGGACCGCTCCGAGGTGCTGCTGGCGACCCTGCTCGCGAACGCGTCGGGCACCTTCCCCTCGATCTCGGGCATCGTGCTCAACGGCGGCTTCGAGCTGCCCGAGCCCGTCACGCGCCTGATCGACGGGCTCGGCTCGAGCGTGCCGATCATCACGACCGAGCTCGGCACCTACGAGACCGCCGTGCGCATCATGGGCACCCGTGGTCGCCTCGCCGCCGACTCGCAGCGCCGGTACGACACGGCGCTCGCCCTCTTCGAGCAGAGCGTCGACACCGACGAGCTCCTCGTCGCCTTCGGCCTGGCGCGTGCCACGGTCGTCACTCCGCTCATGTTCGAGTTCCAGCTCATCGAGCGGGCGCGCGCACAGCGCAAGCGCATCGTGCTCCCCGAGGGCGACGACGACCGCGTGCTGCGCGCCGCGGCGACGGTGCTCAAGCGTGGCATCGCGGACCTCGTGATCCTGGGCGAGCCGTTCGAGGTGCGCGCCCGCGCGATCGAGCTGGGCATCGACATCCAGGGCGCCGAGGTGCTCTCGCCGCTGGACGCCGTCCACGTGCACAAGTTCGCCGAGGAGTACGCGCGCCTGCGCGCGCACAAGGGCGTCACCGTGGGGCAGGCGGCCGACACCGTCACGGACGTCTCGTACTTCGGCACGATGATGGTGCACCTCGGGCTCGCCGACGGCATGGTGTCGGGCGCCGCCCACACGACGGCGCACACGATCCGCCCCGCGTTCGAGATCATCAAGACCAAGCCCGGCGTCTCGGTCGTCTCGAGCGTCTTCCTCATGGCGCTGGCCGACCGCGTGCTGGTATACGGCGACTGCGCCGTCATCCCCGACCCGACGAGCGAGCAGCTCGCCGACATCGCCATCTCGTCGGCGGCGACCGCCTCCCAGTTCGGGATCGACCCGCGCGTGGCGATGCTGTCGTACTCGACGGGGGAGTCCGGATCGGGTGCCGACGTCGAGAAGGTGAGGGATGCCACGGCCCTCGTCCGCTCGCGAGCCCCGGAGCTCCTCGTGGAAGGGCCGATCCAGTACGACGCGGCGGCCGATGCCGCGGTGGCGGCCGCGAAGATGCCGGGGTCGGCGGTCGCGGGACGCGCGACGGTCTTCGTCTTCCCCGACCTCAATACCGGCAACAACACGTACAAGGCGGTGCAGCGCTCGGCGGGCGCCGTCGCGATCGGGCCGGTGCTGCAGGGCCTCAACAAGCCGATCAACGACCTGTCGCGCGGCGCGCTGGTCGACGACATCGTCAACACGATCGCGATCACCGCGATCCAGGCGCAGGAGGCCGGTCGCTGAGACAGCGACCGGGAGAGGAGGGAAACGCGCCATGACCCCGGTGCTCGTCATCAACAGCGGCTCGTCGTCGTTCAAGTACCAGCTCCTCGACATGGACACCGAGCGCACGCTCGCATCCGGACTCGTCGAGCGCATCGGCGACCCGATCGGCGTCGCGCGCCACACGGTGTACGCGACGCCGACCGACGGCCCCTCGCCGGCCTTCCTCGACGCCACGCGCACCCGCGAGCTTCCGATCCCGGACCACACCGCCGGGTTCGGCGTGATGCTCGATGCGTTCGCGTCGGACGGCCCGCTCGCCGAGACGCCGCCCGTGGCCGTGGGCCATCGCGTCGTGCACGGCGGCGCGCGCTTCTTCGAGCCGACGCTCATCACGCCGCTCGTCGAGATCAACATCGATGAGCTGTCGGTGCTCGCGCCCCTGCACAACCCCGCGAACCTCGCCGGCATCGTCGCCGCCCGTGCGGCCTTCCCCGACGTGCCGCACGTGGCCGTCTTCGACACCGCCTTCCACCAGACGTTGGCTCCCGCGGCCTACACCTACGCGATCGACGCCGAGGTCGCGGCATCCCATCGCATCCGCCGCTACGGATTCCACGGCACGTCGCACAAGTTCGTCAGCGAAGCGGCGGCGGCGTTCCTCGGGCGACCGCTGGGCGAGCTCAAGCAGATCGTGTTCCACCTCGGCAACGGCGCGTCGGTCACCGCGATCGACGGCGGCCGCTCCGTGGACACGTCGATGGGGTTCACCCCGCTCGAAGGGCTCGTCATGGGCACCCGCTCGGGCGACATCGACCCGGCCGTGCTGTTCCAGCTCGAGCGGCGCGCGGGCATGACCGTCGACGACCTCGACGACCTGCTCAACAAGCGCAGTGGCCTGCTCGGACTCGCGGGCTCCAACGATCTGCGCGACATCCGCGCGGCGATCGAACGCGGGGAGGAGCGCGCGATCCTGGCGTTCGAGGTGTACGTGCACCGGCTGCGCGCCTACGCGGGCGCCTACCTCGCGCAGCTCGGCGGCGCCGATGTGATCTCGTTCACCGCGGGCGTGGGCGAGAACGCCCCGGCCGTGCGCGCGGGTGCCCTCGAGACCCTCGGTTTCGCGGGTGTCGAGATCGATCCCGAGCGCAACGAGAGCCGTGAACGCGGCATCCGGATCATCTCGACGGATGCCTCGGCCGTGACCGTCCTCGTCGTCCCGACCGACGAGGAGCTCGAGATCGCGCGGCAGACCCTGAGCGTCGCCCGGACTTAACCGACACGGGGTGTCGACCGGACACGCGCCCGCATTACGCTTGCTGGACGGCGCGACGCAGTGCCGAAGCATCCGTACCCGCTTCCGGAGGTTCTGTGGCTGACGACGCCCTGCCCGATCTGACCGCTTACGACGCCGTGCTGTTCGATCTGGACGGCGTCCTCACGCCCACAGCCGAAGTGCACATGCACGCGTGGCAGACGATGTTCGAGGAGCTCTTCGCGGCGTGGGCCATCACCCCGCCCTACACGGAGCGCGATTACTTCGACCACCTCGACGGCAAGAAGCGCTACGACGGCGTCGCGAGCCTGCTGCGCTCGCGCGACGTCGAGGTGCCCTGGGGCCACCCGTCCGACCCGGTGACCGCCGACACGGTGTGCGGAATCGGCAACCGCAAGAACGCGGTCTTCGAGCGCGTGCTCCGCGCCGAGGGCATCGCCCCGTACCCGGGGTCGATGCGCCTCCTCGACGTCCTCGCAGAAGCGGGCACGCCCGTCGCGGTGGTGTCGAGCTCCAAGAACGCGGAGGAGGTGCTGGCGGCAGCCGGCATCCGTGATCGCTTCACTGTCGTGATGGACGGCGTCATCGCCGAACGCGACCACCTCGCCTCCAAGCCCGCACCGGACGTGTTCGTCGAAGCGGCACGGATGCTGCAGGTCGAGCCTGCACGGAGTGCCGCGGTCGAAGACGCCATCAGCGGCGTCCGCTCCGCCGCGGCCGGCGGCTTCGGGCTCGTGGTGGGCGTCGACCGGGGCGTCGGCGTGCAGGACCTCGTCGACGCCGGTGCGCACGTCGTGGTGAAGGATCTGGAGGAGTTCGCACGATGATCGATCGCGATCGGTTCCCCGTCGACCCGTGGCGTCTCGTCGAGACGTCGTTCGAGCTCGACGACGCCGGCGTCACCGAGACGCTGTTCGCCGTGGGCAACGGATACCTGGGCCTGCGCGGCAATCAGCCCGAGGGGCGTCACGCGCACGAGCACGGCACGTTCATCAACGGGTTCCACGAGACGTTCCCGATCCGGCACGCCGAGCAGGCGTACGGCTTCGCCGAGGTCGGGCAGACGATCATCAACGCCCCCGACGCGAAGGTCATGCGCGTCTACGTCGACGATGAGCCGCTGTCGCTGGACGTCGCGGACGTGCGCGAGTACGAGCGGTCGCTCGACATGCGCGACGGCGTGCTGCGCCGGCACATCCTGTGGGTGACGCCGTCGGGCAAGGAGGTGCGGATCGAGTTCGAGCGGCTGGTGTCGTTCGAGGAGAAGCACCTCGCGGTCATGACGGTCGACGTCACCGTGCTCAACGCCGACGCGCCGGTCACCGTGAGCTGCCAGATCCTCAACCGGCAGGACGGCGAGGACGTCTACGGCGGCACGCCGCTGGCGCCGCGCCGGGCCGGGTTCGACCCGCGCAAGACCGAGAAGCTCGAGGAGCGCGTCCTGCAGCCGCAGGAGTACTGGCAGGACAAGCTGCGCTCGGCCCTGTCGTACCGCGTCACCGACTCGGGGATGACGATCGCGGTCGTCGCCGACCACCTCGTCGAGACGGCGAACGAATACACCTCGCGCACGCTCATCGAGCCTGACATCGCGAAGAACGTCTTCCGTGTGAACGCGAAGGCCGGCGTGCCGATCCGCGTCACGAAGCTCGTGAGCTACCACACCTCTCGAGGCGTGCCCGCGCGCGAGCTCGTCGACCGCTGCCGCCGCACCCTCGACCGCGCCCTCGGCGAGAGCATCGACGCGATCCGCGCGCAGCAGCGCGAGTGGCTCGACGCGTTCTGGGAGCGCTCGGACGTGCGCATAGGCGGCCACGACGACCTGCAGCAGGCGACCCGCTGGTGCCTGTTCCAGCTCGCGCAGGCGTCGGCGCGTGCCGACGGACAGGGCGTGCCGGCGAAGGGCATGACGGGCTCGGGGTACTCCGGACACTACTTCTGGGACACCGAGATCTACGTGCTCCCGTTCCTCGCGTACACGACGCCGTTGTGGGCGCGCAACGCGCTGCGGATGCGGTACCTTATGCTGCCCGCCGCGCGGCGCCGGGCGTTCCAGCTCAACGAGGCCGGCGCGCTGTTCCCGTGGCGCACGATCAACGGCGAAGAGGCATCCGCCTACTACGCCGCCGGCACCGCGCAGTACCACATCAACGCCGACGTCAGCTTCGCGCTCGCGAAGTACGTGCGGGCGACCGGCGACAACGACTTCCTCTTCCGCGAGGGCGTCGACATCGCCGTCGAGACGGCGCGGCTGTGGGCGACCCTCGGCTTCTGGCGTTCGAACGACGGCGTGGTCGACGGCGAGGGCGACACATTCCACATCCACGGCGTCACCGGGCCCGACGAGTACACCACCGTCGTCAACGACAACCTGTTCACGAACGTCATGGCGCGGTTCAACCTCCGCTTCGCCGCTCGCACCATCCGCGAGATGGCGGAGGCCGACGGCGAGGTCTACCGCCAGATGGTCGACCGCCTCGCCCTCGAGCCCGGTGAGCCCGAGGCGTGGGAGCGGGCGGCCGAAGCCATGCACATCCCGTTCAGCCCGAGCCTCGGCATCCATCCGCAGGATCATGTGTTCCTCGAGCGCGAGATCTGGGACCTCGAGAACACCCCGCCCGACAAGCGGCCCCTGCTCCTGCACTTCCACCCGCTGGTGATCTACCGGTACCAGGTGCTCAAGCAGGCCGACGTCGTGCTCGCGCTGTTCCTGCAGGGCAACCACTTCTCCGACGAGGACAAGCTCGCCGACTTCGAGTACTACGACCCGCTGACCACGGGCGACTCGACGCTGTCGGCCGTCGTGCAGGCGATCCTCGCCGCCGAGGTCGGCTACCAGGACCTCGCGCTCGAGTACTTCCGGCAGTCGATCTTCGTCGACCTCGGCGACCTGCACCACAACGCCGCGGACGGCGTGCACGTCGCCTCGGCCGGCGGCGTCTGGACCGCACTCGTCGCCGGATTCGGCGGCATGCGCGACCACTTCGGCGAGCTGTCGTTCAATCCGCGGCTTCCCGCATCATGGCCGTCGCTCGAGTTCGTGCTGCACTGGCACGGCACGCGCCTGGTCGTCACCGTCACCCGCGACGAGCTGCGTGTGCGTGCCACCGAGGGCGACCCGGTCGGCTTCAGCGTGCGGGGCGTGGGCTACGTCGTCGGCGCGGGCGAAGAAGTCGTCGCGCCGCTCGACGGGCAGGGCCCGGTGATCCCGGGGCGTCCGTCGCTGCGCGAGCTCGGCGACGCCCGCCGCGAGGACGGTTCGCTGCTGTCGGCCTCGGTGCCCACCGTCACCTCGACGATCCCGATCATCGTCGGCGCCGCCGACGTCGAGCACGGCGCCGACGTCTAGAAGCCCGCTCGTGGGGGGGGGGGGGGGGGGGGGGGCGGGGGGGGGGGCCGCG
>NZ_JBKFBD010000029.1:0-70442 GCF_053345975.1 Microbacterium sp. C23T
GGCGCCCGGCGGGGGGGCCCCCCCGCCCCCCCCGCCCGGCCCCCCGCCCTGCGCGTCAGGGGTGGCGGTGCCCGCCCGCGAGCGGGCGGCGCGTCGTGGCGGTCTCGATCGATCCGTGGTGGATGATCCGCCCGATCCCCCGACTCACCGAGGCGGCGAGCGCGGGGACCGGCGCGCGCCGGCCGGAGGCCATCGCCGCCTTCAGCGTCGTCTCGAAGGAGGCCACCGAGGCCTGGACATCGAGATGCAGATCCCGGAACGTCCGGCCCGCCTCGCCGAACAGGTGGGCCGCGTCGGGATCCGCTGCCAGCCGCTCGGCCGCGTCGACCAGGGCGCCGGGGTCGCCGGCCGGAACGCAGGGCCCGGCGCCCGCGGCGCAGACCTCGTCATGCGTGATGCTCGACGAGTCGACGGCCGCGATCACCGGAAGTCCTGTCGCGAAGTACGTCGTCAGCTTGCTGGGGACGGCCATCTCGGTGAGCCCCGGGAGCTCGTTGACGAGAAGGATGTCGGCGGAAGCCAGGGCGCGCTCGAAGAGACCGTCGGGCAGCGGATCGAGGAACTGCAGTCGCGCGCACCCGCCCATCGCCTCGAGGGCCGGCCGCTGATTCCCATCGCCCAGGAGCACGAACTTCACGTGCGATCCGCGGCGATCGGCCTCGCGGGCGGCATGGACCACGTTCTCCAGCCCCTGCTTGGCGCCGATGTTGCCGGCGTGCAGCACGACGATGTCGTCCGCCGCCCAGCCGAGCTCTCCGCGGAGGACGTCGTCGCGTCCGCGGTCATCGGTTCTCACGTGCGACCAGTTCCGCACGACGTCGACGGGTGTGGTGACGGACAGTTCCTCACGCAGGACACGGCGGAACCGGTCGTGGATCACCACGACCCGGTCGGCTGATCTCACAAGCCCGCGCTCGAGCGCCGCGATCGCCTCCGCACGCCGGGACACCGCGCCCGTCTCACGGGCACCGAGAGTGTAGATGTCCTGGATCCAGACGATCGTCGGGATGCCCGACAGTGCGGCCCGGGCGGCGGCCATCCGCGAGGAGATCATCGCCGGGCTGACCAGGACGACGGCATCCGGATGCTGCCAATGGGCGAAGTCGGCCCGCACACCGAACGTCAGCTCGGAGAGTGCCCGATCCGCCATGGTGTGGCGGTGGGGCACGTAGTGACTCAGGCGCGTGACGTCGACGCGATCCTGCTTCTCGACGCGGGTCCAGCCGCCGAAGCCGTCCTGGATCTTCCACCACGGGTAGTGCGGGTGGGTGGTGATGACGCCCACCTGCCAGCCGCGTCCAGCAAGGGCCTGTGCCATGCCGGCGGTGTAAGGCGCGATCCCGGTGGGTTCGGGTGCGTAGTTGATCCCGATGAACAGCACCCGCGGGGCTCGCCGCCGCTTCAGAACCGTCGGTTGCCCAGCCATCTGTCCTCCCAGCATGCGCGCGACGTCGTCGTCGCGACGCATCTCCCGGAGAGCGCTCTTGAGCGCAGTCCTGCCTCGACCCCTCGATTCCGGGCACGCCGACCGTGGATCTCGGCTCCGCCGGTCGTCGGTTTCGGGTTCGTCGACCGTCGGGTGAGCCGGTCGACGGTTTCGGGTTCGTCGACCGACAGCCCCTCGCCTCACGGCAGGGGGTGCATGTCTTCGGCCACACCATACAGCGCGACGGCGTCGCGCGGAATACGCCGTTCGGTCCCGCCCTGTTCACCTTCTCCACCAGGGATGAATGGCGCATATCACAGGCGGGTACTGGAATACAAATCCTGGGGAGACAAAGCGCGGACTGCGTTGTACAGTGTGCGTAGCATCGTCCCGAATGCCGAGTGCCGCACTCTTTGGGGAGAGTGTCAGAGCCCGCGACAGGGAACCCGGCGGTGCTACTGGGAGGCCCGCGGACCCGACCGTGGGCGTTGGGGGTGTGACCTGTGGTCTCACGAATCTGGGTAAGTGTTGTTGCAGCAGTGGCGCTCGTCGTCGGCTTCGTGGCCGTCACACCGCCCGAACGAGCCTCGGCGCTGTCGCCGGGCGTCGGGTTCAGCGCCGATGATCTGCCGACCTGGCAGACCGACGGAACGGTGTACGCGCTCGCGCAATCGGCCGGCAGGGTCGTGGCCGGCGGCACGTTCAGCGAGCTCCGCCCGCCGGAAGGCGGATCGGGCACGCCCGTCGCCGCGAACGGCCTGGCGATCCTCGACGCCGAGACGGGCAACCCCGACAGCTGCCAGCTGAGCCTCTCGCTGATCGGCGGGACCCCGGCGATCTACGCGGCCACCACGGCGCCCGACGGCAACAGCGTCTACATCGGCGGCAACTTCTCGAACGTCGGCGGTGTCTCGACGGGCCGCATCGCCCAGATCGACGTGCGCACCTGCACGGTCATGAGTCTCCGTCTGCCGACCATCTCGTCGATCGTGCACACGATCGCCGTGAAGGGCACGACGATGTACTTCGGCGGCATGTTCCTCACGGTGGGCGGAGAGCCGCGTCAGCGATTCGCCGCCGTCGATGTGACGACAGGCGCCCTCCTCCCCTGGACGGCGAACGCCGACGACACCGGCCGCGGCATCGGCGTCTCACCCGACGGCTCGAAGGTCGCGATCGGCGGGGACTTCTCCAACGTCAACGGCGCGTTCTCGCACTCGATCGCGATCGTCGACGCGGTGACCGGCGCCAATGTCCGCACGTACCCGTCCGGCTTCATCCCGAACACGTCGGTGACCAAGCACATCTTCAGCGGCGACGACGGCAAGTTCTACATCTCGAACGAGGGCACCGGCGGCGGGGTCTTCGACGGCCGCGCGGCGTTCTCGTGGGCCACGGGCGATCAGGTCTGGCGCGACACATGCCTGGGCGCCACCCAGATGACGCTGCAGGACCAGAACACCCTCTACTCGGTGAGTCACGGCCACAACTGCGATTCGATCCACGCCCAGCAGGACGGTTCGCGCCACTACTTCCTCGCGCAGAGCGCCGTCGACGGATCGCACTTCGCCTGGGATCCCAAGGGCAGCGACGGCATCGGTGAGGGCATCGGTCCTCGCGCGCTCGTCATCGCGACCGGCAGGACCAACGGGCAGCGGTACATGTGGAGCGGCGGCGACTTCACGATCATCAACGGCGATCCGCAGGACCACCTCACACGCTTCGGCACCACCGACACGGGCAACCCGCCGGTGCCGACCGTTGCCGCGGTCGCACAGAGCACCGGACCCATCGAGGTGCGCATCCGGACGTCGGTCGACGACGATGACTCCGACCTGACGTATCGGGTGTTCCGCAACAACTCGTCCACCCCCATCTGGAGCGGCACGGCGTCGTCCGTGTGGTGGAACCGGCCGCAGGTGACCTTCGTCGACACCGACGTCGTCGCGGGGACGACCTACACGTACCGGGTCCGAGCCACCGACGGCACGAACACTTCGGGGCTCTCACCGGTGGTCTCCGTCACAGCGAGCACTCCGGCGGCCGGTTACGCGGCAGCCGTCCGTGCGGGTTCGCCGGCCATCTACTGGCCGGGGGATGCCGTGGGGTCGTGGCTGCAGGACGGCTCCGCTTCGACCTCGAACACCAACCGGCAGGCAGGCATCCTCGAGAACGGTGCGACCCGCTCGACCGACGCCCCCGTCACCGGCGACCCGAGCGGATCACTCCTCTTCGACGGTTCCGACGACTACGTCTGGCACCAGGGCCTCGCCCCGGCGCCGACGACGTACAGCGTCGAGACCTGGATCAAGACGACGACCACCCGCGGTGGGAAGATCATCGGCTTCGGAAGCGGGCGTCCACGCACCGACACCGGTGCGACGGTGCTCAGCGGCAGCTACGACCGGCATCTCTATATGACCAACACCGGCCGCGTGTTGTTCGGGGCCTACACGGGCTCGACGGTCACGCTGACCTCGCCCGGGGCGTTGAACGACGGTTCGTGGCACCACATCGTCGGCACGCAAGGCTCCGGCGGCATGGCGCTCTACGTCGACGGCGTCCGCGTCGCACAGAACACGAACACGGTCGCTCAGGCGTATTGGGGCGTGTGGCACGTGGGCGGGGACAACCTCTCCAGTTGGCCGAACCGCCCGACGAGCAACTTCTTCTCGGGCCTGATCGACGAGGCGGCCGTCTACTCGACCGCGCTCAGCGCAGGCGCCGTGGCGGATCACTATCAGGCCGCGGGCCGAAACCTGGGCCTCAACCAGGCGCCGGCAGACGCCTACGGCACACGCGTCTTC
The DNA here is from genome assembly GCF_053345975.1 of Microbacterium sp. C23T. Taxonomy (NCBI): domain Bacteria; kingdom Bacillati; phylum Actinomycetota; class Actinomycetes; order Micrococcales; family Microbacteriaceae; genus Microbacterium; species Microbacterium sp. C23T. The sequence continues at coordinate 4,234 of NZ_JBKFBD010000029.1, forward strand.
GCCGCCGACCCGACGCTCTTCTGGCGCCTCGGCGAGGCATCATCGGCAACGACCGCCGCCGATTCCGCGCGCTTCGGCACCTACCCCGGCGCGTACCGGACGGGTGTCACCAAGGGCCAGCCCGGCATCATCCCCGGCAACACGGCGGTGACGACTCCCGGCACCAACCTGGGCACCGTCGCGACCCAGGCCTCGCTCACCCCGACGACGACCTTCACGGGTGAGATCTGGTTCAACACCACGACCCCCGGCGGCAAGCTGTTCGGGTTCGAGAACGTGCAGACCGGCAACGGCACGAGCTACGACAAGCACCTGTACATGACCTCGGGCGGCAACCTCGTCTTCGGCTCGCGGGTCGGCTCCACCAACGTGGTCGTCTCCAGCCCGCTCGGCTACGCCGACGGCCGGTGGCACCAGGCGGTGGGCGTCCTGGATTCGTCCGGCCGCAAGCTCTACGTGGACGGCGCGCTCGTCGCGCAGAGCACCACCACGGGAGCCGAGACCTCCAACGGGTACTGGCGCATCGGCGGGGGCAACCTCAGCAACTGGCCGAGCGCCACATCGAACTCCTACTTCCGTGGGGCGCTCGACGAGTTCTCGCTCTACAGCTCGGGGCTGACCGCCACCGAGATCGCGCGGCACTATGCGCTCGGGGTGCAGGACGTCGCCCCGCCGAGCAGCCCGACCGGGCTCACCGCGACACACGGCGCCGGTGGCGTGGACGTGTCGTGGACGGCGTCGACGGACAACACCCGCGTGCTCGAGTACCGCGTCTACCGGGGGACGGCAGTCGACTTCGTGGCCGACGCGGATTCGTTCCTCACGGCGACCGCGACGACCTCGTATCACGAGGTGGCCCCGGCCATCGGCACCTATTACTACCGGGTTGTCGCGGTGGACGCCGCGGAGAACGAGAGCGCGCCGTCGGACGCGAAGCAGCTCGACGTCACGGATATCGACGCACCCACCGCACCCGCCAGCGCGGCGGCTGTCCAGATGGGGGCGGACGGCGTGACCGTCACGTGGGCGCCCTCCGCCGACAACGTCGACGTGACCGAGTATGCGGTGTACCGTGGCCCGACCTCGGGCTTCGCGATCGTCGACGGAACGCTCGTCGGGACGGTCGGCGGCACGTCGTTCAGCGAGAGCGGCCTCTCCGCGGGCGCGAAGTACTACCGCGTCATCGCACGTGATGCGGCGGGCAACGCGAGCCCGGCGTCGGAGACCGCCGTGGTGACGATCGTCCCGCCGGATGTGACCGCTCCGAGCGCGCCCGGGAACTTCACCGCGACGCTCTCGACCGGAACCAACGTCACGCTCTCGTGGGATGCCTCGACCGACGACCGCGGCGTCACCTCCTACGTCCTGTACCGGAGCCTCGCGTCGGACTTCACGCCGGGCGCGGGCAACCGCATCGCCGAAGTCACGACACCGGGACACGTCGACACCGGCCGCGCCGCCGGCACTTGGTACTACAAGGTGACGGCGCAGGATGCCGCGGGCAACATCAGCACCGCGTCGTCTGCGTCGGTGACCGTCCAGCCGCCGTCGCAACCCGTCGACGTGACTCTCACGCCCACCGAGGACGCGATGGTGGCGCAGTCCGCTCCGACGACGCTGTACGGCTCGTCCAACCAGCTGTCGGCGCGCGGCACGGGCGGCACGATCGAGTCGTTCATCCGGCTGCAACTCCCGGCGGCGCCCGCGGGGACGGTCCTCACGAGTGCGGTGCTGTCCGTCCGCACATCGAACGACAGCACCGCCGCCACGACCGACTCGCCGCAGTTCGGGCTCGTCACGGGCGCGTGGAGCGAGGACGCCGTCAACTGGAACAACCGCCCGACGGCGACCGCGACCGGCGTGCTCGGTACCCTGACGGGTGCGACAGCGCTCAATGCGCCCTACACCGTCGCGCTCGGCGCGAACGGGCTGACCGCTTTCCTCGGACAGACCGTGACGCTGCGGATGTCGGGCACCACCGGTGACAACGTGCGCCTATGGTCGGCGGAGGCGACGTCGGCTGCCTACCGTCCGTCGCTGCGGCTGACGTTCACGCCCGTCTCCGGTCCCGACACCCAGGCGCCGACCGTGCCGACCGGGCTCGCGACCTCCGTCGCGAACAACGCGGACGTGACCGTGACATGGTCGCCTTCGACGGACAACACCGCGGTCACCGGCTACGCGGTCTACCGGGGGACGACCGCCGGCTTCACGGCCGACGCGACCTCGAAGATCGCGGACGTGACGGCGCCGTCGTACACCGACACCGGCCGGACGCAGGGCGTCTGGTACTACAAGGTGACGGCGAGGGACGCGGAGAACAACGTGAGCGCCGCCTCGGCGAGCGCCTTCGCCACCATCCTCGCCAACGGCGGCACGCCCGTGGAGATCACCGTGCCGATCACGGATGACGCCATGGTCGCGCAGTCGTCTCCCACCACTCTCTATGGCACGTCGAACCAGCTGTCGTCCCGTGGGACCGGCGGGACGATCGAATCGTTCCTCGCCGTGCCGCTGCCGGCGGCCCCTGCGGGCACCCAGCTCACCGGCGTGGCCATCTCGGTGCGCACCTCGACGGACAGCACCGCCGCGTCCGCGGACGCCCACGACTTCCGGCTCGTGTCGGGAGCCTGGACCGAGGCTGCGGTCAACTGGAACAACCGTCCGCAGACGACGACCACGGGAGTGCTCGGAAGTCTCACGGGTGCGGCGGCGCTCAACACGCCGTACACCGTCGCACTGAGCCCCGCGCCGTTCGCGGCCGCGCTCGGCCAGACGGTGACGCTGCGGATGTCGAGCGCGGGCGGCGACAACGTGCGTCTGTGGTCGGCGGAAGCGACCTCGGCGACATATCGGCCGTCGGTGAAGCTGACGTTCACACCCGTCGCGGGGCCGGACACCGAGGCGCCCTCGGTGCCGGCAGGCCCGGCGACGTCCGTCGCGAACAACGCCGATGTCACCGTCACCTGGACCGCATCCACCGACAACGTCGGCGTCACCGGGTACACGGTCTACCGAGGCACCGCCGCCGGCTTCACCGCCGACGACTCGTCGCGGCTCGCCGATGTGACCACGACGTCCTACGGTGACAGCGGGCGCCCCACGGGCACCTGGTACTACAAGGTGACCGCGCGCGATGCCGCGGGCAACGTGAGCGCGGCTTCGGCGGCGGCATCTGCCACGATCACACCGCCGGCCGTACCGCCCGTCGTACAGACGGTCGTGACCAGTGCCGACACGATGGTGGCCGCCAGCAACGCCGCGGGCGTGTACGGCACGACCAACCAGCTGTCGTCGCGGTTCAACACGGCGATCGAATCGTTCATGTCCTTCGCGCTCCCGGCGGCGCCTGCCGGGATGCAGCTGACGTCCGTCTCGCTCGCGGTGCGGACCTCGACCGACGCCACCGCCGCATCGGCCGACACCCACGTGTTCCACCTGATGTCGGGCACATGGGATGAGGCGACGATGACCTGGAACAACCGCATCACGCAGACCGCGTCCGGGGCGATCGGCCAGCTGTCCGGCGCATCCGCCCTCAGCACCGCCTACACCGCGACCCTCAGCGCCGCGGACCTCGCCGGCCTGGCAGGTCAGACCGTGACGCTGCGCATGTCGAGCCTCGCAGGGACCGACAACGTCCGGATCTGGTCGCGCGAGGCGACCAACGCGGGGTATCGCCCCACCCTCACCCTCACCTACACGGCGGTGCCGTAGACCGCGGAGATCGTCGGGGGTGGATGCCTCCTCCAGGAGGAGGCATCCGCGACGACGAGGAACAGGGAAGACGCAGTGACACCGACCCCGATCTCGCGCCGCGGCTTCCTCGTCGTGGGGCTGTCCGCCGTGGTCCTCGCGGGCTGCACGGCGCGGCCGGGGGCGCGGGCCACCCCGAACACCGCGCCGTCGAGCCCGTCGCCGTCGCCCAGCCCCACACCGTCACCCACACCTTCGCGCCCGCCGGCGCCCACCTCCGTCGCCGAGCTCCTCGCGCGGCCGAGGTTCGCGGTCGCCCACCGCGGCAGCGGCGACAACTGGCCGGAGCACACCCTCACGGCGTATCGGAACGCCTCACTCGCCGGCGCCGACGCGGTGGAGATCTCGGTCTGCTCCACGTCTGACGGCGTCCTCATCTGTCATCACGACCTGTCCGCCCAGCGCGTCCTCGGCGTCGACGAAGCGATCGGCGACATGTCGTGGGCCGCAGTGAGCGCCCTCGAGGTGGACGCGCGGAGCTGGCTCGGCATCAACACCCCGCTGGAGCCGGTGTCAAGGCTCGACGACGTCCTGCGGGAGCTCGGCCCGGATGTGCTCGTCTTCATCGAGGACAAGCAGGGGACCAACACGATGCCGATCCTCGACCTCCTGGATACCCAGGCGCGCCCCACGGAGCGCTTCGTCTGGAAGCAATGGGCGCCCGCCGCGCAGGTGCGCGCTGCCAAGGAGAGGGGATACCGGGCGTGGGGCTACTTCGACGAGGAGCAGCTCGATCGGCTCGACGAGTTCGCGGCGACATTCGACATCCTCGGCGTGCCCACCTCGTCTTCGGATGAGCTCATCCGGAAGGTGGTCGGCACGGGCGTTCCGGTGATGTGCTGGGAGGTGCGCTTCCACGATGAGGTCGAGCGGCTCGCCGGCCTCGGCGTCACGGGGATCATGTGCTCCAATGTCGCTTACCTCATCGACGGGAGGCCCGCGGATCGTGACGCCTTCGCGAGCGGCCGGAGAGCGCCCGGCGATCTGCCTTCCGGGATCGATACCCTCGGCTGGTCCTCGCAGCCCACCTTCGTCCCGTCGAGGAAGTCCCTGCGCATTCAGGGCACGGAGGCGACCAGTTACCTGATGGGTTCGCTCGCTGCCATGTCCAGACGGCTCCGCCGTCTGGACGTGACGATCGCGTGGCCGGAGGCCGTTCCGCCGAAAGGGACCGCGGGCGTGATGTTCGCCTTGAGCGGCGACGGTCCGGGGGGACAGGGCCAGCGGGGCGACGCCACCGGCTGTCAGCTGACGCTGGACGTCGACGGCTCGATCGACATCGTCCCGTACGAGAAGGGGGTCACGGGAGATCCGGCAGCCTCAGGCTCCGTCGATGCACCCGCCGCAGGTACCGCCGTGCACCTCCGGATCGACGTCGGTGACGATGAGATCCGCGTGACCGCGCGCGACGGCGACCCGATCGTCGCACCGCTCCCCGCATCGGCGGGGCCATGGCTCCGCCTGTTCAAGGACTACAAGACGGAACAGGCCGTCGAATTCTCCGACGTGCAGGTCGTCTGGGCGTAGGCGAGGCGAAGGAGCCCGAGGCGTCAGCCCTTCAGAACTTCCCCCATATATTCCGGTGCGGGAATGAATTCCTTCCGGCGCCCCAGGGACCCGCGGCCACGCCCGTTTGGGGGGACGGGCCGCCGTTGCGCGTCGAATCGCCGGGGTACACCCGGCGGGGAGCGACCGGCGTGTGACCGCGGATCCGGTTCTTGGCGGCCGGCGACGCCGTTGTCGCCGGCCAAGTCTCGAGAGGGGGCATCAGTAGGCCCCCTTGGGGGCGATCATGACGTGTGCGGTGCGCCACATGATCATCAGGTCGGTCGCGATCGACCAGTTCTCGACGTAGCGCAGGTCGAGCCGCACGCTGTCGTCCCACGACAGATCGCTGCGGCCGCTGATCTGCCAGAGGCCCGTGATCCCGGGCTTGATGTACAGGCGGCGGTACACGGTGCCGTCGTAGGAGGTCACCTCGGAAGGAAGCGGCGGACGCGGTCCGACGATGCTCATGTCGCCGCGCAGCACGTTCACGAACTGCGGCAGCTCGTCGATGGAGAACCTCCTCAGCACAGCGCCCACGCGGGTGACGCGGGGGTCGCTCTTCATCTTGAAGAGCGGACCTGCGCCTTCGTCGTGCGAGGCCAGTTCGGTGCGCCTCAACTCGGCGTCCGCGACCATCGTGCGAAACTTCAGCATCCAGAACTGGCGGCCGTCGCGACCCACCCGCAACTGGTGGAACAGCACCGGCCCACGGGAGTCGAGTTTGATGGCGATGGCGACGAACGGCGCGATGATCACGATCGGCAGCAGGGCCAGGAGCGACAGCACGACGTCCATTCCCCGCTTGATGGCGTGGATCCCGCCCTCGAACTCGGGGATCTTCACCTGCACGAGGGGCAGCCCGTCGAGCGGCCGCAACGACAGTCGAGGGCCTGCCACGTCGGTGAGTCTGTTGCACAGCACGAGCTCGGCCGCGCTGCCCTCCAGCTCCCACCCCAGTCGTCGCACGAAGTCGCGGTCGTTCTCGGGCGTGCTGGCGACGACGATGGCGTCCGCGCCGGCCTCGCGTCCATACCGCGCGGTGAGGCGGATCGACCCGATCACCGGGTAGTGGTGGTCCTCGATGTCGATAGGCTCGAACACCCCATCCGTCGTCGTCGCACCGATGACCATGTAGGCGTGGTGAGGGTCGTGTGTGAGCTTGTCGATGACGTACTCCACGTCGTCGCGGGTACCGGCCACGATGACGCGCGAGACGCACTCGCCGCGTTCGCGCTCGTGGATCAGCCACTTGCGCCAGAGTCGGCGGGTGAGGACGAGGGCGACGAGCCCGCACGGCAGTGCGACGATGAGCTGTGCGCGCAGTCCGGGCAGCTGGGCGAGGATGAACACGGTCGACAGGATGCCGAAGGCGAATCCCGTCGCATGCCCGAGGCGCATGTACTCCGCCGCCCCCGCGCCGAGCACGGACGGCTCGCGCGTGCGGGCGAGCCACAGCAGAGCCATCCAGGCGCACACGACGAAGACTCCGATGCGTGCCGGCTGCGCGAGCGCGGCGAGGGGTGAGGTGAGCCCCGTTTCGAAGACCATCGCGGCGATCGCGGCCGCGGTGACGCAGGCCGCATCGGTCGCGACCAACCGTCGCCGGTAGCGCCGCTCCCACAGATGGCGGCGCTCCAGCGACGGCTGTACGCGAGGGGCGATCGCGTCGGGAAGCACGTCGAAAATCGGGCGCGTGAGGGGTGGACGTCGGAGGAGCGTTCGGGTCACTCCTCCGGCGCCCGTGGGCGCCGCGTTGGTCGCGGTCGGCTTCAGACCGCGGTCCACCGCGCGCACGACGACGCGTCCTTAGTAGACATGTACTTCCCCAGTCGGACGGCGCGACAACAGCGTCGAACAGACCAACCCCAGTGCGCAGACCCGGCCGGGTTGTCGGGTCGAAGGGGACCTCAGTTCGGGTACTGCGCCCCCCGCGCGATGACACTGTACGCCCGCGGGGCGACGACCGGAAGAGGTTGCCTCAGAAAACTTGACACACCTTAAGGGAAACCGATAAGGGGGACCCAGGCGCGGCTCGCAGGCGTCACCCGATGAGGTTGATCAACGCGTCCAGTCCCATGCCGTAATTGATGCGCACCGTCGGCAGCGCGAGCTTGTCGGTGCCGATCGTGACATAGCCGGGTTCGATGGTGCGGGCCATCTCCCAGCCCGCCTGGCGCAGGCCTTCCTTCGCGGTGTCGTTGTAGTGGCCGAAGGGGTACGCCATGATCTCCTTGACCCCCAGCACGCCGTACGACGCCTCCATGTCGGCCACGATCTCGGGCACCGAGAGGTTCGTGATGAGCCCGTCGCCGTTCGCCCCCGCGCGGTGCATGTCGTGCGTGTGCGAGCGCCGCAGCACGTAGACGTTCGGGGGCGGATCCTGCCGGTAGGCCGTGATCATGAACGACGTGGTGAGCACCTTGTACTTGTCGACCACCGGCGCCGCGAGGTCGAACCAGGTCTGGTCGGCGTCGTCGTCGGTGACGATCACCGAGTGGTTCGGCAGGAAGAGGCGGCCGTCGATGAAAGCCGACAGCTCGTCCCACGTGGGCAGGTAGAAGCCCGTCGTCGCGATGTGGTTCATGTGCGCGTCGAAGTCGCCGATGTAGGCGTAGTTGCCGCGCAGCCAGCCGCTTTCACCGCCGGGATTCGCGGTGAACTGGTGGTACATGAGGATCGGGATGCGGGCGTCCTCGGCCGCGTTCTGCTCGGGGCTCATCCACGCGCCGTACAGCGTCATGCGCTGGTCGGTGCAGGCGACGGGTTCAGAACCGTTCACGCGTCCGGGGATCGCGAACGCCGCGGCATCCGCCGGCGTCGCGTACCAGCCGGCGAACACGAGCCCGTCGCGCGACGGGATCGGCAAGCCTGTGTACAGCGCGCCCTGCGTCTGCAGCATGGGCGCATCGGCGATGCCGTCACCCGTGAAGCTCACCGCGCACGCAGCAGGGTCGGTGGTGGACGCGAGCAGCTGCTCCTCGGGCGTCAGCGGCGTCGGGGTCGGCGTGGGCGTGGGCGACTCGGTCGCGCGGGGCGCAGCATCCGTCCCCTGATCGTCGGCGCCCGCACGCGCGAAGCCGATCGCCGCGACCGTGCCGCCGATGACGGCGAGCAGCACCACAGCGCCGGCGATGCCCGCGAACAGGCGCCGGCGTCGCACCCGCGCCGACGGCCGTCGGGCGGGAGGTGTGCCGAAGGTGGCCATGAGACTCCCCGCATCCGGACCGCGCATCCCCACGTGCGATCTCTGAGGGGATGCTACCCGGATGCCGCGACCCGCGGCCCGACCGTGACGCGGGTTGTGGACGATCCGCGTCGCCTCCCGGCGTCGGTGTCGGTACGCTCGTGTCCCGTGCTGCCTGCGGACTGGATCGAACACCGTCGCGCCGACGGCGAGATCCTGGGATGGATGCTCGCCTCCGGCGACGGCTTCCGCGTCTTCGACCTGCTCGGTCGCGAGCGCACGCCCGAAGGCGTCGCCGACCTCGAGTGGCTCGCCGCCGAGGAGATGCTCGAGGAGCTCGGCATCGGCTACCTCGCCGACCGGTGGACCCTTCGCCTCCCGGACGGCACCGAGCGACCGGTGCGGATCGCCGAGGCGAGCGTCCGCGGCGTCACGGTGGTCGCGGACGAGTACGGCGCGGCGTCCGCTGTCGGCGCCGATCCCGAACGCTTCCGACTGCCGTTCCCGGTGACGTCCGAGCTCGTGCCGCGCTGAGACCGCGACGCCGGCCACGTCGGCCGAGCATCCCGGATCGACCGGTGCCCGACGGTCCGAAGACCGCCGGGCACCGACGCTGCGACCGGCGTCGTGTCAGCTGTACAGCGCCCTCAGGGCGGCGATCGACTCGGCCACGTCGGAGCCGGGCGCGGCGCCCGACTTGCGAGCGGCGTTGTCGAGCTGCGCGGCGACCGCGCGGTTCGCGCTGCCGTCGCCCGAGAGCACCTCGGCCTCCGCCAGGTGCTTGCGCACCTGCTGGATCGCCTTCGGCGTCAGCGACCCGGCGCGCTCCGCCTGATCGACGTACGCCCCCACCACCGCGAAGCTCGGCGCATGTTCGAGCTTCGTCTGCAGCTGGGCGTTGAACTCGGCCTGCTGGATCTCTCCGGCGGCCTCGATCTCGTTGGCCGACATCCACTGGCTCGGCGTGAGGCCGAGCGTCTCGAAGCCGCGCGCGATCTCACTGCCGAGGACGTTGCCGTTGTACCAGTACGTCGACCAGTAGCCGCCCAGGTTGAGCCCGTTCGGGTTCGGCGTGTTGATCGGGCCCCGGTCGAGATACGCGATCTCCTTCGGGTTCTTGGTGTCGGTGAAGTCGATCACCGACAACCCGCCCTGGTACCAGGCCTGCACCATCACGTCACGACCGGGCACGGGCACGATTGATCCGTTGTGGGCGACGCAGTTCTCCTGGACCGTCTGCACCGCGGGCAGCTTGTAATAGCTCGCGAACTGCAGCTTGCCCCCGACGATGTCGAACAGGGCATCGGCGCCCCACTCCGGCTTGTCCGTCGCGCGGCAGCGGGCCGACGTGCCGCCGCCCCACTCGTCGGTGAAGATCACCTTCGTGCCGTCGTTGTTGAACGTCGCCGAGTGCCAGTACGAGAAGTTCGGGTCGGAGACCGCGTCCAGTCGCACCGGGTTCGCCGGATCCGAGATGTCGAGCAGGATGCCGTTGCCCTGGCAGGCGCCGGCGGCCAGGCCGATCTCGGGGTACGCCGTGATGTCGTGGCACGTGTTCGTGTTCGGCACCGGGCTGTACGCGGCGCCCGACGGGTGCAGCGTGCCCGACAGGGTGTTCTGCAGGCCGTTGTAGGCGCCCGTCACTGGATCGGTGAAGATGCGCGGCTGACTCACGACCGACGCCGTCTGCGGTGCCGCCAGCGGCACCTTGATGACGTCGATGCGCCACTGCGTGGGGTTGCCCGTCGTGACAGGGTTCTGCGTGTTCGACGAGACGTTCTCGCAGCCGGCGAGCTCGGCGGCCGGGCGGACGCCCGAGGTCCCCGAGTTGTAGATGTAGATGTTCGCCGGGTCATCGGGGTCGGTGACCAGGGTGTGCGTGTGCGAGCCGCGGCACGTCTGCACGCCGGGCAGCTGCACCGGGTGGTCGATGTCGGTGATGTCGAAGATGCGCACGCCGCGGAACCGCTCGGCGTTCACGGCGCCGCCCGCGCCCTGGGTGCCGCAGTCGATGCGGCCGCGCGTCTCTTCGACCGACATGAACAGGAGGTTCCCGTACACCGAGACGTCACCCTGGCCGCCGGGGCACACGAACGACGCGCGCAGCGTGGGAGCGGCAGGATCCGAGACGTCGTACACCTGGAAACCGTTGAAGTTGCCGACGATGGCGTTGTCGCCGGTGAAGGCGAGGTCGGAGTTGACGAAGCCGAAGTTGCCGGGAGCGGCGTCGAATGGCGCCACGCGCGGGAGGCTCGCGAGCAGTTCGATGTTGCTCGTGATCTCTGTGGCATCGAGGTAGCCGGGAGGGGCGCCCTCGCGGGGGTCGCTCTCGGCGGAGGCGGCGGTGGCGGTCAGCACCGATGCACCGAGCAGGAGGGCTCCTGCTGCGGCGAGCGTGTGTCTGCGCCATCGCGCGGATCGGGAGTTCTTCATCGGACGTGCCCCTCTCACTGCGCTGGAAACGGATGCCTCCGGCAGGAGCCCGCGCACGACAGCGTGCCCGAACCAGGCCCTGGGGGAGGCCGATGCTCGGAATCTATCGGTTCTCTCCGTCTCCTGGCTAGGATCGATTCGGGCACTTCGGTTCCCGCCATCGGTGTCGGAGGAGCGTTCTGTGACCCCAGTCGTCGCTCGGGTGAGCGTTGTGCTCGTGATCGCGCTCGCACTCACCGGATGCACCGCGACGCCGCCCGAACCTCGCCCGACCTCGACCGCCCCCGTCGTCCAACTGGGCGCTCCCGGCGAGGAGGGCCGCACGCTCGCGCCGGGCGAGCAACTCGAGGTGACGCCCGAAGCGCACACCCAGACGGACGTCGTCTTCGTCCGCGACATGCTGCACCACCACGCACAGGCGCTGGAGATGACGGGTTACGTCGAGGACCGCACCTCTGACCGCGACATCCGTCTCCTCGCGGAGCGCATGCGGATCAGCCAGGAAGACGAGATGGTCCAGCTCGAGACGTGGCTGCAGAACCGCGGCGAGCCGGTGCGGGATCCGGATGCTGCGCACGACGAGCACACGCTCATGCCCGGGATGCTGAGCCCCGAGCAGATGGAAGCTCTCGAGGCTGCGGAGGGGGAGGACTTCGACACGCTGTTCCTGCAGTCGATGATCCAGCACCACCAGGGCGCGCTCGTCATGATCACGGAGCTCTTCGGCAGTGCCGACGGTGCGGAGGCGGAGCTCGCGCAGCTCGCCAACCACTTCGACTCCGACCAGCGCATCGAGATCTCGCGCATGACCTCGATGCTCGCCGAGCGATCCGACTGAACCTGCCGTCGCCCGGTGGGTACGCTGTGAGCCATGACGATCCTCGTGCTCACGCTCGTCGGAGGCGATCGGGCCGGTCTCGTCGCGGCTGTCGCCGATGTGGTCGACCGCCACGGCGGCAACTGGGAGAACAGCCAGCTCGCCGAGCTGTCGGGGGTGTTCGCCGGGGTCGTCGAGGTCTCCGTCGTCCCGGCACGTGCGGACGAGCTCCGTGAGTCCCTGTCGGTGCTCGACGGGCTGCTCTCCGTCACGGTCAGCACCGGCTCCGAGCCCTCCGCGGAGGCTGCCGCCATGCGTCCGCTCACCCTCCAGGTGATCGGCAACGACCATCCGGGCATCGTCAGGGAGATGACGACGGTCCTGCGCTCCCACGACATCAGCATCGACCGCATGACCACCGAGACGCGTGAGGCGGCCATGTACGGCGGCCGGCTGTTCGAGGCGACGGTGACGGCCCGGATCCCGGCATCCGTCGATCTCGCCGCCCTCACCCAGGAGCTCGAGCGGCTCGCGACCGAGATACAGGTCGACGTCACCTTCGGGTCCTGAGCCGCCCGCTCAGGCGAGGTCGCGCAGTCGGGCCGCGAGCCCGGTGCCGTCGCCGGCCCGCCGTTCGTAGCCGACGGCGATGATGAGCAGCACTGCTCCCACCACCGACAGTGTGATCCACCACGGCATCGCTTCGATGCCGCGGCCGATCTGCACCATGAACGCCAGCACGTTCTCGACCGGCAGAACGACGATCCCGATGAGGAACGGCGCGGCGAGGCGCCGGGTGGCGCCCACCAGGATCCCGACCAGGGCGATCGCCATCACGAGGATCGCGCGCCACGTCCGCGGGTCGGTGTAGGTCGCCGCGACCGACGCGCTGAGCATCGTCACGAGCCCGGGTGCGAGGAGCGGCCACGATCCGGTCCAGCCGGCGGGCCACGCCTCGAACGACCGCGTGGGCGCGAACGGTGCGGGATGGCGCAGCGCGAGCGCCCCGGCCGCGAGGAGGAAGAGCCCGAGCGGCAGCGAGAACCACTCGACGCGCAGGTCGCGAGGACTCCACGCGACCACCGCGGTCGTGAACGACACCGCGAACAGGAACCACACCGGTGGCAGCGCGGTCGGCGCCCGAAGGCCGCGCGCGGCGACGGCCACCATGAGCGTGAGCAGCGCCAGCAGCAGCGCCCACATCGTCCAGATGACGGACCAGTCCCGCTCGATCGCCGGCCACGCCGCGACCCCGAGGATCAGCACGGCGGGCGCGCCGAGCCAGCGCGTCCGGGAGAGCAGCGTGTCCGGTGTCGCCCCGACGTGGAGCAATCGCGCGGCGCACGCCGCTGCCCCGGCACCGACGAGTCCGAACGCGAGCGCCGCGACGATCAGCGGATCCGTGGGTGCGGCGTCGAGCCCCGTGCCCCACCGCACTCCCTGCACGGCAGCGGCGGCGGCCGCGGTGATCGCGACCGCGAGCGTCGGCGCCCGCAGCAGTCGCAGGCGGCGCACACGTGGCGCGGACACACGGGACACGATGACGGATGCTGCCACCAACGCCCAGGCCGCACCCACGAGCGCGGCGGCCCGGGCGGGGATACCGGCATCCATCGCGAACACGGGCATCCCAGCATCCGTGCCGTCCAGCGCGAGCGCGATCAGCACCGGGACCACCGCGACGGCCAGGCCCACGGAGTACAGGCCGACGGCCGGCCGCCCGCGCGCGGTCAGCCAGGCCGCGACGATCGCCACGCCCAGGGCCGGCGGCAGCAGGTAGGGCTCGAGGCCCGTGACGCCGACGATGCCCCACGCACTCCACAGGGCACCCGTGAACGCCGCACCCGCGAGCGGCCACGCGTAGCGGCGCGGCGAGAAGAGGGCGGTCGCGGCGAACCCGATGCCCAGGATCACGAGCACGAGCAGCGTGGTCGGCAGCCCCGCCGACGTGCGGACGAGGGAGAGCCCGACGGCGATCACGGCCGTGAGGAGAGCGGATGCCTCGACCGCGAGCCCTGCGGCCCGCACGTGTGCCGCCGGCAGGCGTCGCGAGAGGGCGGCGGCGAGAAGGTCCGCCGACGCCAGCACGCCGGCGACGACAGCCGCGACGACGGGGAGCACGATCGGCGAGCCGCTCATCGGCAGCAGCTGCGCGCCGAGGCACACCGCGACCACCGCGACGGCGGGCACGAGGGTCGCCGCGGCGAGCGTGCGCACGACGATGCCGAGCCCAGGTCGCGTCGTCGTGACGAGTGTGAGGGCGAGGCAGAAGATCACCGCGGTCGACAGGGCGGTCCAGCCGCTGCGCTCGAACACCACCTGCAGCACGCCGACGGCGAAGGGAACGGCGGTCACGACGAGCACGGCGTACCACTCGCGCGACGGAACCCGGCGGGCGAACGTGACCCCGATGGCGACCGCGCCGGCGGCGCAGGTGGTGAGGCAGACCACCACGAGCGGGTCGGCGCCCGCACGGGCGAGCGCGGTCGCGAGCACCACCAGCGCGTAGGCGAATCCGACTCCCACGTGCACGAACCGTGCCGCGCGCGGCACCGTGAGTGCGAGCACGCCGAGGGTGGCGACGACGGCGGCGCCCGCCCACACCGTGAGGTCGTCATCGCGCCACGACAGCACCGCGGCGAAGGCGACGGCCGCGTGCGCGCCCACCACGAGCGGCATGCGGACCGCGGCTGAGGCATCCCGCAGCCACGTCGTCGAGACCGCACCGGCCACGGCCGCCGCGACGAGCCCGATCGCGATGCGCGCCCACACCTCGAGGTTCGGCAGCGCGAGCACCGTGAGGAACGCGAGCACGGCGTACCACGCGCCGAGGAATCCGAGCCACCGGGTCCCGAGGGCCGGTGGCCGCCATGACTCGATCGGTTCGGCGACGGGGTCGGTGACGAGGCGCTGTTCGACGGATGTCTCGTCCCCGGCCGCACCAGTGAGTGCGACGCCGTGCAGGGTCGTGATCGCCGCGAACGACGCGAGCGACAGGGCCAGGGCAGCGAGCCCTGCGGTGAGCCCGAGCCCGGTCGCCGACGACAGGACGGTGCTCGGGCCGGCGACGGCGCCCGCCAGCGTCAGGAAGGCGGTGAGCGTCGGGATCACGGCGGCGGCCGCGACGATCGCGACGGCTCCGGCGAAGAAGGCACCGCGCGCGACCACGCGATGCAGGGGGCTGAGTGCACCCGCGACGACGAGCCCGAGGCCGGCGGCGACCGGGAACGCCGCGAGCCAGTTGCCGAGACCTGTCGCGGCGAGGGGCAGCACCGCCACGGCGGCGACGATCGCCGCTCCGGCGACACCGCTCCACAGGGCTCCCGCGAGGTGCCGCGCGGATACTGCGGCAAGGGCGGCGATCGCGACCAGAGTCGCGCTCGCAAGATACGCGGGGGAGACGCCGGTCGAGGCATCCGTTCCCCATACCGTCGCGAGGGCGGCGGCCACGAAGCCGAACTGGACGACGGTGAGGGTCACGGTCTCCGCTGTCAGCGGGCGCGCGAAGCCGCTCGACCCGCGGGACGCGAAGGCGACCAGCGCGCTCGCCGCGGCGGCGGAGGCCAGGCAGCCGGCCGTGGTCGCGAGTGCCGAGGGGGTCGCGAACCCGAGCATCAGGGGAACGAAGGCCAGGGCCACGAGGCCGCTCCATAGCCACGCGCGGATGCCGGCGCGCGGGCCGAGCACGGCGAGAGAACCGCCGGCGACGAGCGTCGTCAGGGAGGTGAAGACCCATCCGTCCAGGCCGGACGGAAGCAGCGCGAGCGTGGTCGCGATGGTGAGGGCGAGGAACACCACGCCGAGGGCGCCGATCGCCTCGGCGGAGAAGCGCAGGCCGCGGCGCGAGAGGAACGCCGATCCGCCGAGGAACGCCGCGGCGAGGGCGCCGACGATCGCGGCGCGCGGCAGCGGGTCGGCGAGGTCGGGGTTGAAGAACGTGAACACCACCGCGGCCACCGCGACGAGCCCGGCTCCCGCGACCGCGAGCACGGACTGCACGGTCGCGGAAGGCCCCGCCGCCGGCGAGGGCGTCACCGACGCAGCCGGAGGGTGGTGGGCGACGACGGGTTCCTCAGCGACGGCGGCGCTCGGTGCCTCGACCGGGACGATCGGCACGCGCTCGAGAACGAGCTGTCGCGCCTTGAGCGCATCGACGGCGTCCTGCGACGCCGCCCACAGATCGCGGCCGATCGCGCCGCGGAAGTCCGCGCCGCAGGCCGGGCACCGCCGCTCGGCGACGATGCCCGAGCCGCACACCGGGCAGCGCACGACGTCGAGCAGCTCGGCGATCGCCGTCGAGCTCCACGCCGGCGCCGCCCTTCGCCCCGCCGTCGCTGCGGTCATGCCCCGCCCTCCGCGGCGGCGATCGCCGCCGGGTGGTCGTCGGGCACCCACTCGAGGATGTCGCCGGGCTGGCACTCGAGCACCCGGCAGATCGCGTCGAGCGTCGTGAACCGCACCGCCTTCGCGCGCCCGTTCTTCAGCACCGAGACGTTCGCGGGGGTGATGTCGATCGCGGCGGCGAAGTCGGTGACCGACATCTTCTTCTTCGCCAGCTGCACATCGAGGTTGATGATGATCGGCATCACACCACCTCCGAGAGGTCGTGCTCGAGCTGCGAGGCTTTCCGCAGCAGCCCCCGCAGCACCACGATCAAAAGCGACAGGCCGGCGCCGACCACGACGCCGAGCAGCAGGAGCAGGGTGATGGATGGCGTCATGAATCCCGTGAGGCTCAGTGCGATGAGCGCGACCAGCACCAGGAACGTCGCGAACGCGACCGCGGCCAGGCTGACGTCGACGTCGGGGAAGGCGCTCTCGCTGAAGATGCTGTCTTCGCGGACGAGCGACAGCAGGCGCCACACACACACGAGCACCACCTGCACGCACAGGAGGAAGAGGATGCCGACGATCGTGCCCGGGATCTCGAAGTACGAGATCTCGGAGTAACGCACCGCCGACTGCGCGGCGACGGCCGGGACCACGAACACCTGGCAGCACAGCAGCAGCGCGAGCAGTGCCGCGATGAGGACTTTCAGGACGACGATCGTGGTGCGTTGCATGCGAGTCTGCCTATCGATAAACGGTATGTACCTATCGACAAACAATAGCCCCCGCAACCGTCCTCACCGCAAGTGATGATGGCTGACGCGCTGGCAACGTGAAGACGCTGGCCCGCGAGCGGCGTGCCGAGTAGCGTGCCGACGCATGGGCTCGCTCATCTACTTCAACTCCGCCTCGCTCGACGGCTACATCGCCGGTCCGGACGGCCGCTGGGACTGGGCCACGCCCGACGCCGAGGTGCACTCCTTCGTCAACGACCTGATGGCGCCCGCGCGCACCCACCTCTACGGGCGTCGCGTCTACGAGGTCATGAAGGCCTGGGAGGACTTCCCGCTCGACGACCTTCCGCCCGCTGAGCGTGAGTTCGCGCTGCAGTGGCGCGACGTCGACAAGGTCGTCTACTCCGCGACGCTCGACGACGTGACGACCCGCCGCACCGAGCTGCGCACATCGTTCGACCCTGATGAGGTGAGGCGGATGACGGATGCCTCCGCCACCCCGATCGGGATCGGCGGCGGCCGGCTCGCCTCAGCGGCGGCGCGCGCCGGCATCCTCGATGAGGTGCACACCGTGATCGCGCCCGCGGTCGTGGGGGGCGGCATCCGCTTCCTCGACGAGGGGCTGCGTCTCGACCTGGAACTCATCGACGAGCGCCGCTTCGCGAACGGGTCGGTGTATCTCGGCTACCGCGTCCGGCGGTGAGCGGGCGGAACCGCGCGGATCTTCCCTCGCCGAGCCTGCTCGGCGATCGCGGGCGGTCAGACCACCGCTGCGAGGCCGGCCGGGGCAGGCGGGCGATGGGGGATGTCCACGGGCTTCCGGTTGTGAGGCGTGCAGGCGATCACGTCGTCGAGTACCGAGCGGATCGAGGGGTACCGGGGAGAGAGCGGCAGGTTCCGCACCCACGTCACCTGGTACTCGTCGGAGGCTGCCCGCCCGATGTGGGCGACCACCCGGCGCGCGTCGTTCACCGAGTACGCCCGGTCGTGGACGACCCACTCGGCCTCGGCGAGCCGCGTCGCCTCGAAGCGGGGTCCTGCGTAGGGCTTCATCGTTGCTCCCAGAGGTCTCGCGGCGGTGCCGGCCGCAGCGGGGAGTGCGGCCGGCACCGCATTCGGGTCAGGTGGTGATCGCCGGGGTCCGCTCGCTGGCCCCCACCTCGATCTTGCGTGGCTTGGCCCGCTCGCTGACGGGGATGACGACCGAGAGCACCCCGTTGTCGTACGCGGCGGTGATCTTCTCCACGTCGACACCGTCACCGAGCGCGAACTGCCGCAGGAATGTCTGCCCCCCGCGCTCCCGTGCGAGCCATCGCACGCCCTCGCGGGTGTCCGCGGTGCGCTGGGCGCGGATCGACAGCTGCCCACCGTCCACGTCGATGTCGATCGACCCGGGATCGATTCCCGGCAGATCGGCGTGGAGGACGTACTGGTCGCCGTCACGGAACAGATCCACCGGCATCAGCCTGGGCGTCCGGACGGAATCCAGCACAGATGCCGCGAGACGGTCGAAGTCGGTGAACGGGTCATAAGTCATCGCCATGGTCTTCTCCTTCCTCATTCGGCGATCTTCAGACCTTCTGTGGCAGGCGCGGGTGGGCGTGGGGAGGCGAGCGGACTCGAGGGCGGTCAGCGCGAGTCTTAGCGGCAGGGAAGCGCCGGGCCGCCACGACGCCGGCGCGCATCACGTCTGCACTCTGGGAAGGCGTGGTCGACCGCGTCGCGGTTCGCGCGGGAAAGGACCCGCGGATGATGCGGAAGAACTCCTCATCGATCCACTGCTGGTCGGCGCAGAGCGCGTCTGCCGGTTCGTGCACCTGCGGCGCGGTCGCGCGCGCTGCCACGAGCATCATCGAAATCAGCCCCTTCTCGGCTCCCCCCGATTGCGGCGAAGCCGTCACGATGAGACGGAGATAATCTGTGATCGTTGCTGTAGATTTTTTGTAACTCGAATCGAGACTCGCTGCAACGGTCTTTAAGGAAACTCTCAGAATGGTCGACCGCACATCCTCGACTCCGCTCTATGGCATCGCCGTGACCGCGGACCTGCTCGGTGTGCCCGAGGCGAGCCTTCGACTCTTCGAGACCAGGGGGCTGCTCACTCCGTCGAGAACCGACGGCGGGACGCGACGGTACAGCGACGACGACCTCACGCGCCTGCGACGAATCACGGCATTGCGCGCGCAGGGGGTCAATCTCGAGGGCATCCTCAGAGTTCTCGAGCTCCAGGACGAGAACCGGGCTCTGCGGGACGAGCTCAACGGCTGAGCGCGAACGAGCGCGCGAATGCGCGGCGGTCCCGACGGGCGACGTGCCTCGCCGACCAGACCCACGTTTTTCGGGCCGGCGTCGAGGACCGTGTCGACCTGCGGGCTCTCCGCGACCTCGCCGGCACCGTCGCCAGGCCGAACTCTCGAGCGGCCGGACCGCCCGATCGCGAAGCTCCGGAACCTCGTGGCCCGAGGGGGCGGGCGGTTCGGGGTGACGGCGGGAGCGCCGGAGGCGCTCCCGCCGTCCGATATCAGCAGCCGGTGCCTTCGAAGCCGACGCTGCGCTCGACGCTGCGGTGCTGTCCGTCCACCACCGCAGTGACATCCAGGCCGACCGAGCCGGACGGGATCTCCGCGAGCCGGGTCGTGAACGCGTGCGACGCGGACTTGCCGGCCGCCAGCACCGGGATCTTCTTGGTGCCGTACGGCGTCTCGACGGTGACCGCGACACGCACATCCTCGCCGTTGGTCACCTTCACCGTGAGCACGACCTTTCCAGCCACGCAGCGGTCGGTCACCGTGGCGGTGACGTCGAGCTGCGGTGCGCTCGCCTCGCGGTCGACGGAGACGACGTAGGTCACGAAGTCGCCCGCGTACGAGCTCGACGTCACCTCGATGTCGTTCGCGCCGTCGCTCAGCTCCACGAGGGCCTCCGTCGCTCCCGGCTCGAGCTCTTCGCCGTTGATCTGCACGCGCTGGCCGGACCAGCCCAGCTCCCACTGCAGGGTGAGCGACGCCACCGATGCCGGCAGCGTCTCACCGATGGCGTACGCGTTCTCCGCGCCCGAGCGGTCGGGATCGAATGCGGGCGAGAGGGCGTACCCCTCGACCGCGAGGGCTCGCAGGGTGGCGAGCTGGCTCGGGTTGACCCGCGAGATCGACAGCGCGTACGTGGTCGCCGACCCGCTCTCGCCGGTGATCACGACCGGCACCTGCGTGACGATCGCCGAGTCGTTCGGGTCGCCATCGGTCAGCGGCACATCGACCGACTCGCCTGGCGCGACCTCGACGCCGTTCACCGTGGCCGTCGCGAAGCCGCTCCGCGGCGAGACGGCGACCGAGACGCTCTCGGTGAGCGGATCGACCTCGCCCGCGTACGTCAGGCCGTCGGCCGACGCGGTGAGCGCGATGTCACCGGCGGTGGTGCTCGCCGCCACCGACTCGAGTGCGGAGTCGCCGTAGTCGAACGGCGTGCCCGTGTTGACGCGGAAGTAGTCGATCAGAAGGTCCCCGACGTTCGACCCATTGATGAAGAACAGGAAGTAGTCGAGGTCGTCCACGCGGGTGCGCAGCGGCTGATCGGTCAGCACAGGGGTCGACATGTCATCGATGTAGAAGTCGAACGTGCCCGAATCCAGATCCATGACGTTGCGCACCGTGTACCACTGACCCACCGTGTAGTCGGCGACGTTGCGAACCGTGCTCGCCCCTGTCACATTGTGGGTCAGGATGCGGCCGCCGGCGAATCCGATCGTGCCGGCTGGATTCGCCGACCCTGCCGGGTTGGCCGCATTCCAGCTGCTCTCGGTGTACGAGTACAGCGCGAGCTGGTTCGGCGTGCCGTTGGTGGTGGTGCGCTGCAGGCGCGCCTCCATCGTGACGGTTCCGGTGAGGTTGAGCTCGGTGGTGTTGTGCACCCCGAGCGTCGCCGAGCTCGCGCTGGACTTGTTGATGCGCAGGTACTTGTTGCCCGCCTGCGCCGCGTCCGGCAGCACCTCGATGGTGCCCACGGCCGGAGCCGTGCGCGCCGTGAGCGATCCGTCGTGGTTCTGCGTGAACGCTCCGGTCGGCTCGTCTTCGAAGGTCTCGTTGATCGCGTAGGCCGTCGCACCGGCGATCCGGCGCAGCACGAGGTCGACCGGCACCGTGCGGGCGGCTCTGACGCTCACCTCGGATGCCGACGCGTTCTCGTAGCCCGCCTTGGACGCGGCGACGGTGTAGCCGTCACCGGCCGGCACCTCGCCGATCGAGTACGCGCCCGAGGCGTTGGTCGTGGTCGTCTCGACCGTGGCGCCGCCCTTCGAGAGAGTGACCGTCGCTCCGTCCAGTCCGCGCCCCGCTGAGGTGATCACTCCCGCGATCGTCCCCTCCGTCGCGGTGGTGGCGCCGACGGCCAGATCGGTGCTCAGCGTCTGCTGACTGCCGAGCGTGATCGGCACCGCGGCGCCGTTCGCGTACCCGGTCGCCGAGGCGATCAGCGTGTACTGCCCGGCCGGCACCTCGATGGTGTAACGACCCTGCTCGCTCGCGGTGACCGAGCCCGAGCCGTACGAGACCGTGGCGCCCGGAACGGCCAGGCCCTCGGCATCCGTCACCACGCCCGACACCACGGCGCGGCCGACGGCCGGCTGGAACGAGCTGGGGCCGACGTGCGGCGGAGTGGCCACCGGCAGGCCGAAGAAGTCGACCCCGAGGGCCTTCTGGCTCTGACCGGTGTTGCCGGCGGCGTCGAACCCGGGGGCGATCGCGCCCAGATCGACGGTCTGACCGCCGTTGATCAGCGGCGAGGACGGCGAGCCGATGATGGCGTTGGCCACGTCGGACGACGGGTCGCCCCGCAGCAGCGGGTCGGCCGTGATCGCCGTGGCGTCTGCTGCGGGCGCGCTGACACCCGGACCGAAGTACGAGTTGTTGCGGAACGACACCCCGGGGAACGTCGAACGGAACGCGGCGCCGGCCACGTCGGCACGGGTGTTGTAGAACACGTTGTTGATGACGTGGTGCGGGTTGCGCGACGTGAGGTAGATCGACGCGTCTCCGGAGGACTCGAAGAAGCCGACCGTGTTGTTCCGGATCGGGCGCACCGTGTTGTACATCAGGTTGTTGTGCACGACGTTCACACCGGTGTCGCCGTGCGGGTTGATGTAGTTGCGCTCGATGTCGCGGATGATGTTGTACCGCACAACCGCCGAGCTGAAGCCGAACCCGCACAGCAGGATGCCCTCACCGGACTCGTGCACGTAGTTGCCCTGGATCAGGATGTTCGACGTCGCGCGGTCGGGGTCGATTCCGTTGGAGTCGGCAGCGCCGGTGCGGCCCTTCAGCTCTCCGACCTCGTTGTTCTGCACGACGACGTCATCGGCGTAGTACATCTCGATGCCCGAGACTCCCGCGCCGTCGATGAGGTTGTCCTGCACCGTCGCCGACTTCACGCTGGTGAGGTACATCGAGTCCCAGCCGTACTGGGTCTCACGGTTGGTCAGGTAGTTGCCCGAGATCTCGATGCTCGAGTGCGGGCGCCAGTTCGGGTCCTCGGTGAGCGTGCCGTCCGGCGCCATGCGTCCCGCCGTGCGGTCGCCCCAGCCGGGAGCGAGGTCCTGATAGCGGTTGGTGCCCATGCCGGCGAACTGCTTGAACACCAGGTTCGCGAACGCCGTGTTGGCGACGTAGTTGTCGCGGATGGTGATGTCCTCGAACTGGGTGACGGTCTGCCCGTCGCCCTTGAGGCCCTCGAACATGATGCCGCCGGTGCGCTTGGACCGGTCGACACCGGCGCTGCTCACCGACCAGGTGTATCCGGTCACGTCGCGGACGAAGACGTTGTGGATCTCGAATCCGCGCAGCGTGCCGGCGTCCTCGCCCTGAACGTGGATGCCGCGCAGGTCACCGGTCTGCTGGTTCTCGTCACCCGGAGCCTGGCCCACGTTGCGTGCGGGGCGGAAGACGGTGGCGTCGAATCCCGCGGTCTCGTTGCTGATCTCGAGGTTGGAGATGTTCCAGTGCTGCTGGTTGGTCAGCTGCACGACGTCGTTCACGACGCCGAGACCGTTCAGCTCGGGGGCGGCGCCCGTGCCGTAGCTGGAGAGCACGATGGGCGCGCCTTCGGTGCCCGACCCCTGGGGTGCGAGCAGCGCCGAGGCGTCGGCGCCGGTGATGTGGGTGGGCTGTCCGCCGCTCCACGTCGTGTAGTCGTACGCCTCTCGGGCGACGGCGGTGCCCGTGGCCGACCACGAACTGCCCGCCCTGAGCAGGATGCGGTCTCCCGGCCCGAACTGGGCGGCGTTGACCTTGCCGAGCGTCCGCCAGGCCGTCGCAGCCGATGTGCCGTCGGCCGCGTCGTCTCCCGCGGCCGAGTCGACGTAGTACGTGGTGCCGCTGCCGGCGGGTGCCGAGCCGTCGGTGACGGCAAACTGTCCGCTGGAGACGACAGCCGTGCCGTCAGCGCGCAGCTCGGACTTGTCAGTGAAACCGGTGAACGCGGCGACGCCGGGTTCGAGTGCTGTGGCCGGGCTCGCGCCGGCGGTCGGCAGCCCCACCGTCAAGAGGGCTGCGACGGTGACCGCGGCTCTTGTGATTGGTCGCCGCACGGACAGAGACAGGGACATCGATGTTCCTTTCAGGGGGAGCCGGCATCGGCGGACGCCGCAGGTCGCGGTTCGGCACCGGGAGACCCCGTCCATCGCGACTCTGCGGCACCACATATAGTGAACGTTCACTTTATGTGGTGCTCTGATCGTAGTGATCGATCACTCGGCAAGTCAAGATGCATGAGATCCGCCGGAGATGCATCTCCTGGACGCGCGAGGCCGCTTCCCCGAAGTGAAAACTCACGGCCGCCGGCACACAGCGGCAAGCCTTGCGATCGCGGCCGGCGAGAACGTCGACATCCGGCAGCGCATGCTCGGGCGCGCGTCAACTGGCATGGCGCTGGATGTCTACGCCGACCTCTTGCCCGAGGAGCTGACGTCCGTTTCGGTCGTTTCGGTCGTGCCGCGCGCGATTCAGATGGGGGCAGAATGTGGGCGAGCGGCCCATCGGCCTAGCTCGAGCCCCTCGTTCAGCCTGGCGCCGGCGCTTCGCGACGCGGACCGGCGCGGCAAGGAGAAAGCATCTGCTCCCGGAAAGACGAAACCCCCGCGATGTAGAAGCTACGCGAGGGTTCCTGGGGTGACTGTAACGATCACCCTTGTGGCTCCGACCGGCATCGATCCGGTGACCTTTCGATTTTCAGTCGAACGCTCTACCAACTGAGCTACAGAGCCGCACGGCATCTCTCATACAAGACCTGCCGCGTCCTAGACGAAAGGCCCTCTTCGAAAAAAGGGCCCGTCGCTCGGAGCGACCCTGACGGGACTTGAACCCGCGACCTCCGCCGTGACAGGGCGGCACGCTAACCAACTGCGCTACAGGGCCATGATTATTGAATTGTGGAGTGACCCCAACGGGATTCGAACCCGTGCTACCGCCGTGAAAGGGCGGCGTCCTAGGCCGCTAAACGATGGGGCCGGGTGAACCTTTGGGGCTCACTGCCGAGGACCAAGCATACGTAACTCCTCGCGAAAACGCGAATCGAGCGCGTGCCGCCCTTGTGCAACGCGTTCGCGAGGCGCACACTGACCGGGTGACCGCTTCCCGAGGCGGCGGTCGCCGTGCACCTCTGGGGGGTTGCACATGTTACTGATGTTGCTAGTGTGAAACGAGTTGACGCCGCGAGGGAGGGATCCGGTGCAGCCCGAAAACGTCACTGATCAGGCCGTGTCCGACGACGCCTCCGTGGACTGCGGGTGCGCGCCGTCTGCTCGCGAGCAGCGGCGGCTGTGGCCCTCTATGAACCGGCGCACCGCGCTCGGGCTCGGAATCCTCGGCGTCGCCGCGCTCGGCGCAGCCGGCGGAACGCTCGGCCCGCTCGTCGCCCCGGCATTCGCCGCCGACTACCCCTCGTGGGACGACGTCGTCGCCGCGAAGAACAACGAGGCGGCCAAGGCCGCCGAGATCACCAAGATCCAAGAGCTCATCGCCGGGCTCGAAGCCGATGTCGCCGCGAAGCAGCAGGTCGCGCAGCAGATGGCCGACGAGTTCTACGTCGCGCAGCAGGCGTACTTCGACGCCGCGCTCCGCGCCGACCAGCTGCAGCAGCAGGCCGACGAGCAGGCCGCCGCCGCGATCGACGCCGCGAACAAGGCCGGCCGGGTCGCGGCGCAGTTGTACCGCAACGGCGGCGACGACACGTCCCTCGAGCTGTTCTTCGCCGGGTCGGCTGCCGGTGCCGACGACCTGCTGGCACGTCTGGGCACGATGGACAAGCTCGTCCAGCGCAACCAGGACGTGTACGCCCAGGCCGTCACCGCCCGCGACTCCGCGCAGAGCCTCAGCGACCAGGCGGGTGTGCAGCGGGCGGAGCGCGACCGACTGCAGAAGATCGCCGAAGAGAAGATGGTCGCCGCGCAGAAGGCCGCCGACGAGGCGCAGGCCGCCCTCGACGCGCAGAACGCCAAGCGCGGCGAGCTCCAGGCGCAGCTCGCAGCCCTGCAGGACGCCACGGCGAAGACCGTCGCCGACTACCAGGAGGGCGCCCCCCCCCCCCCGGGGGCGCCCGCCGCGGCCGCGGCGGCGGCTGCAGCCGCCGCGAAGGCAGAGGCCGACCGCCTCGCCCAGCAGAACCAGGGCGGCGGAGGCGGTGGAGGTGGGGGCAGCGGCGGCGGTGGAGCCGTCGTCGGCTCCGGCTGGGCACGTCCGTCATCCGGCTGGCGCAGCTCCGGCTACGGCCCGCGTACCGTGCAGTGCGGCAACAGCTACTGCTCCAGCGGCTTCCATTACGGTGTCGACCTCGCCGCAGGCTGCGGCTCCGGCATCTACGCCGCCTCGGCCGGGCGCGTCGTCTACGCCGGTTGGAACGGCGGCTACGGCAACTACGTCAAGATCGACCACGGCGGCGGCATCGGCTCGGGCTACGGCCACATCCGCAACGGCGGCATCTTCGTGGGTGTCGGGCAGTGGGTCAACGCCGGCCAGCTCATCGCGAGCGAGGGCAACACCGGCAACTCGTTCGGCTGCCACGTGCACTTCGAGACGTACGTCAACGGCTCCCCGGTCAACCCGATCTACTTCATGGCCGATCGCGGCATCTCGGTCTGACCGTCATCCACGCTTGAAACGACGAGAACCGGATGCCGAGGCATCCGGTTCTCGCATGAAGACACAGGTCAGAGCGTGTTCGGCGCGATGCCCTCACCCTGGGTGGCGGTCTGGCCCTCGTGCTGGGCGAAGCGCGCGAACGCCTCGTCGACCAGACGCTCGGCCTCCGCGGCGTTCGCCCACTCGTCGACCTTGACCCACTTGTTGGGCTCGAGGTCCTTGTAGTGCTCGAAGAAGTGCGTGATCTCCTTCTGCAGGTACTCGGAGATGTCGCCGACGTCCTGGATGTGCGCCCAGCGCGGGTCCTTGGCGAGCACGGCCACGACCTTGTCGTCTCCGCCGGCCTCGTCGCTCATCTTGAGCACACCGACGGGACGGACGCTGGCGAGGATGCCGGGGGCCAGGTCGACGTCGAGGATCACGAGCACGTCGAGCGGGTCGCCGTCCTCGCCGAGGGTGTTCTCGAAGAACCCGTAGTTGGTCGGGTAGCCCATGGGCGTGTAGAGGATGCGGTCGAGGAAGACGCGGCCCGTGCCGTGGTCGACCTCGTACTTCACGCGGCTGCCGCGCGGGATCTCGATGACGGCGTCGTACGCGCCCATAGTGGTGCTCCTTCGAAGACTGTGGATTGCCGCGACCAGCCTAGTCGCGGCGCGTCGCGGGTACGGTGGGCGGGTGGAGGAGCGCAGACCCGGACTCGACCCCGCCGTCGCCGAGGTGCGGCTCGCCGTGCGCCGCGCGCTGGCGGGACTCGAACCCGGAGCGACCGTGCTCGTCGCGCTGTCGGGAGGTGCGGACTCTCTGGCGCTGGCCGCGGCGACGGCATTCGAGGCTCCGAAACTCGGCCTTCGCGCCGCGTCGCTGACCGTCGACCATGGCCTCCAGGACGGATCGACGGATGCTGCCGCCGCCGCGGCAGCGAAGGCCCAGACGCTCGGGCTCGAGGCCCGCGTGGCGCGCGTCGAGGTCGGGGCAGCCGGCGGTCCGGAGGCGGCCGCGCGCGACGCGCGCTACCGCGCCCTCGCGGACGGTGCCCAGGCGATCGGGGCGGCCGCGATCCTCACCGGACACACGCTCGACGACCAGGCCGAGACGGTGCTGCTCGGCCTCGCCCGCGGCGCAGGCGCGACCAGCCTGCAGGGCATGGCCGAGGCATCCGTTCTCGAGGGCATCCCACTGCTGCGCCCGCTGCTGGGCGTGCGCCGCGACACGACGCGCGCCGCGTGCGCGGCCGAGGCGCTCGAGCCCTGGGACGATCCCCACAACGCCGACCCGCGGTTCGCACGCGTGCGGGTGCGAGGGACGGTGCTGCCGGTGCTCGAATCCGAACTCGGCCCGGGGATCGCCGAGGCGCTCGCCCGCACGGCGGCGCAGCTGCGCGAAGACGCCGAGGCGTTCGACGAGATGATCGACGAGACGATCGAGGACATCGTCGAGCACGCGGAGGCCGGCATCTCGGTGTCGGCGGCGGCGCTCGCCGCGAACCCGGCGGCGCTGCGCAACCGGATCATCCGGCACGTCGTGGCCAGCGAGTTCCACGAGAGCCTCACCCGCACGCAGACGCTCGAGGTGGCGCGCCTGGTCACGGACTGGTCAGGTCAGGGACCCATCGATCTTCCCGGATGCCGCGCCCGCCGCGTCGGCGGCCGCATCGAGTTCACCGCGCGCTGAAGTCGCCCCCCTAGACTCTTGACATGCGCGCGGCCGACGTTTCCAGCGACATCACCGAAGTCCTCGTCACCGAGGAGGAGATCCGAGCCAAGCTCGACGAGATCGCGGCGCAGGTCGCCGAGGACTACGCCGACGAAGACCTTCTGCTGGTCGGAGTGCTCAAGGGCGCGATCATGGTCATGGCCGACTTCTCGCGCGCGCTCAAGAAGCACGTGACGATGGACTGGATGGCGGTCTCGTCCTACGGCGCCGGCACGAAGTCCAGCGGTGTCGTCCAGATCCGCAAGGACCTCGACACCGACATCCTCGGCAAGCACGTGCTCATCGTCGAGGACATCATCGATTCGGGTCTGACCCTCAGCTGGCTGCTGGAGAACTTCGCGGCCCGTGGTGCGGCATCCGTCGAGGTCTTCGCGCTGCTGCGCAAGCCCGAGGCGGCCAAGGTCGAGGTGCACTGCCGCTACGTCGGCTTCGACATCCCGACGGAGTTCGTCGTCGGCTACGGCCTGGACTACGCGGAGAAGTACCGCAACCTGCGCGACGTGGCCGTGCTCGCGCCGCACGTCTATTCCTGAATCTCGTCAGCGCGCGAGCATCTCCACGAGGGCGGGCGGCGCGGCGTACGTCGAGACCATGTCGACGATGAGCCGGCGGCAGCCGTCCAGCTCCACCGTGATCGGAGCCTTCCCCTCCTCGTTCGCGTCGAGCACGACCAGGGAACCGGGGATGTCGTCGCACGGCTTCGGCAGCGGCTGAGCGGATGCTGCCGCCTCGAGCACTGCGCGCGTCTCGGCGGTGTCGAGCCGACGGCTGCCGGTGAACCATGCGGTGCCCTCCACGTCGATGGTGGCCCAGGTCGTCGCGCCGGGCGCGGGCGTCGCCGAGGGGTTCGCGGCATCGTCGGTGGAGTACGCGCAGAGCCGGAGCGTCTCGACCTCGCCGGGTGCGGGCGTCCGCGGCGGCGCCCACGGCACGGTCTGGATCCCCGTCGACGTCGGCGCGGGGGCCGGCGCATCGAGCGTCCCCTCCCATTCCTCGAGATCCTCCGGCGAGGCGATCTGCAGCGGCCGGGCCGACCACGTCGGCGCGCATCCGGCGTCGAGCGCCGCGCGCGGCTGCGCGAGCGTGCGCTGTTCCTCGTCGGTCTGCACGACGGCCAGCTCGGCCAGCGCGTCGCCGATGAGATCCAGCTTCGGCTGGCTGCAGCCGTCGGCCGGATAGCGGACGCGGATGCCTCGGCCCGCAGCATCCGTCAGCCAGATCTGCGGGGCGATCATCGCGATCGCCGCGCACGGTCCCAGGGAGCGCGCGTCGTCGGGCTCCGCCTGAGCACGCAGGAGCGCCGTGAGATCGCCTTCGAGCCGCTCACGGAGGACGACGGACCAGATGCCCTCGTCGTCTTCGACGGTCTGGAAGGGCACACAGCGGACCGCGGCGACGGGCTCGAAGTCGTCGGGCATGGGTCCGGCTCCGCCGGGGTCGCCGCCCAGGGGATCCATGCCCGCACACGAGATCTCGGCGACGATCTCGGAGGGCGCCAGCGCCTGCGGAGCGGACGCGCAGCCGGTCAGGGCGACGGCTGCTGCGGCGAGGACGATGAGCGAGGTGTGGATGCGGGGCACGGGGTCCTCCTCGTCGTAGGCTCGTGCGGCGCTTCGCCCCACGCTATCGGGCGGACTGTGATTACGCCCGGGGCGAATGCACAGACGGCGCCTAGGAATCGCGCGATACCCTGATTCAACCGTCGACGGGGGCTTTCCCGTCCGCGGCGGCACGTCGACGAAAGGGGTCGGGCTCGCGCCCGCGCCATGGACTTCAAGAAGATCACCCGCAACCCGCTCTTCTACGTCCTGCTGATCGGGGTCTTCCTCATCGTGGGTTTCTCGCTCATCTCGAGCCTGGGCGGCGCGAAGCAGATCTCCACGCAGGAGGGTCTCGAGCTGCTCTCGGGCGACACGGTCACCGAGGTCGTCAACACAGACGGCGACCAGCGGGTCGACATGAAGCTCTCAAAGGAGTACGAGGGCGCCTCCGACGTGCAGTTCTACTACGTGTCGGCGCGGGCTGACGAAGTCGTCACCGCGATCAACGACGCGAACCCCAAGGACGGCTTCAACGACGCCGTCCCGCGCGCCACGTGGTTCGACGGCTTCATCTCGCTCCTCCTGCCGATCCTGCTGCTCGGCCTCCTCTTCTGGTTCCTGCTCTCGAGCGCCCAGGGCGGCGGCAGCAAGGTGATGCAGTTCGGCAAGTCGCGCGCGAAGCTCGTGACGAAGGAGATGCCGCAGGTCACCTTCCAGGACGTCGCGGGCTCCGACGAGGCGATCGAAGAGCTCGAAGAGATCAAGGACTTCCTCAAGGACCCCTCGAAGTTCCAGGCGGTCGGCGCCCGCATCCCGAAGGGCGTGCTGCTGTACGGCCCTCCCGGAACGGGCAAGACGCTTCTCGCCCGCGCTGTCGCGGGTGAGGCGGGCGTGCCCTTCTACTCGATCTCGGGTTCGGACTTCGTCGAGATGTTCGTCGGCGTGGGTGCGAGCCGCGTGCGCGACCTCTTCAACAACGCCAAGGAGAACGCGCCGGCCATCATCTTCATCGACGAGATCGACGCCGTCGGCCGCCACCGCGGCGCCGGCATGGGCGGCGGCCACGACGAGCGCGAGCAGACGCTCAACCAGATGCTCGTCGAGATGGACGGCTTCGACCCCAAGGCCAATGTCATCGTGATCGCGGCGACGAACCGCCCCGACATCCTCGACCCGGCGCTACTGCGCCCCGGCCGCTTCGACCGGCAGATCGGCGTCGACGCCCCCGACCTCAAGGGCCGCACGAAGATCCTCGAGGTGCACGGCCGCGGCAAGCCGCTCGCGGACGGCGTCGACCTCGAGGTCGTCGCCCGCAAGACGCCCGGCTTCACCGGCGCCGACCTCGCCAACGTGCTCAACGAGGCCGCGCTCCTCACAGCCCGCTCGAACGCGCAGCTGATCGACAACCGCGCCCTCGACGAGGCCATCGACCGCGTGATCGCCGGCCCGCAGCGCCGCACGCGCGTGATGAAGGACAAGGAGAAGCTCATCACGGCGTACCACGAGGGCGGTCACGCGCTCGCGGCGGCGGCGATGAACCACACCGACCCCGTCACGAAGGTCACGATCCTTCCGCGCGGCAAGGCCCTCGGCTACACGATGGTGCTGCCGCTCGACGACAAGTACTCCGTCACGCGCAACGAGCTGCAGGACCAGCTCACGTACGCGATGGGCGGCCGCGTGGCCGAAGAGATCGTCTTCCACGACCCGACGACCGGTGCCTCCAACGACATCGAGAAGGCGACGAACATCGCCCGCAAGATGGTCACCGAGTACGGCATGACCGGCGACATCGGCCCCGTCAAGCTCGGCCAGTCCTCGGGCGAGGTCTTCATGGGTCGCGACATGGGCCACGGGCGCGAGTTCTCGGAGCGCGTGGCCGAGCGGGTCGACGTCCAGGTGCGCGACCTCATCGAGCAGGCGCACAACGAGGCGTACGAGGTCATCAACGCGAACCGCGCCGTGCTCGACAAGCTCGCTCTGGAGCTTCTCGAGAAGGAGACGCTCGACCACTTGGAGCTCGCCGAGATCTTCAAGGACGTCAAGCGCCTCCCGCCGCGCCCGCAGTGGCTGTCGAGCGAGCAGCGCCCCGTCTCGGAGCTGCCTCCCGTCGAGGTCCCGCAGCGTCGCGGCGAGGCAGGACTCGCCGCGAGCGTCGAGGCCGACGAGCTGCCGGCCGCCGAGAAGGCGACCAAGCGGCGCCCCACCGGACAGGCGCGCCCGGCGACCGCGTAGGCTCGGCCTATGGCCGTCGATCGTGAGCGTGTCGCCGCGCTCGTGCGCGAGCTGCTCGAGGCGATCGGCGAAGACCCCGAGCGCCCCGGACTGAAGCAGACACCCGAGCGGGTCGCCGACGCGTACGCCGAGTTCTTCGCGGGAGTGGGGGCGGATGCTGCCGCCCCGCTCGCGCACACGATCTCGGTGTCGCGCGGCCCCGCTCCCGACACGCTCCCCTCGGGAGCGGTGATCCTGCGCGACATCATCTTCCGCTCGGTGTGCGAGCACCACCTCCTGCCCTTCCGGGGGCACGCGCACCTCGCCTACCTCCCCGGCGAGCAGGTCGTCGGCCTCGGCGCGCTGCCGAAGGTCGTCGACATCCTGTCGTCGCGTCCGCAGGTGCAGGAGCGCCTGGGCGAGCAGATCGCCGACGTGATCGCCGGATCCCTCGACGCCCGCGGCGTGCTCGTGGTGCTCGACGCCTCGCACGAGTGCGTGACGATGCGCGGCGGACGGCAGCCGGATGCCTCGACGGTGACGATCGCCGCCCGCGGGGAGCTCGCCGAACCGGCCGCGCGCGCCGAGCTGGTCGCGCTGATCGGGGCCGGCCGCTCATGACCTTCATCATGGGCGTCGTCAATGTGACGCCCGACTCGTTCAGCGACGGCGGGCGGTAT
Organism: Microbacterium sp. C23T; assembly: GCF_053345975.1. Classification (NCBI taxonomy): domain Bacteria; kingdom Bacillati; phylum Actinomycetota; class Actinomycetes; order Micrococcales; family Microbacteriaceae; genus Microbacterium; species Microbacterium sp. C23T. The sequence continues at coordinate 36,307 of NZ_JBKFBD010000029.1, forward strand.
GTGGATGCCGCTGCCGCCGTCGCCCACGGACTGCGGCTTCGCGCGCAGGGCGCCGACATCCTCGACATCGGCGGTGAGTCGACCCGGCCGGGCGCCGAGCGCGTGGCTCCGGACGTCGAGCAGGAGCGGGTGATCCCCGTCGTGCGCGCCCTCGCCGACGCGGGGGTCGTCGTCAGCATCGACACGATGAACGCCTCGACCGCCGCCCTGGCCGTCCAGGCGGGCGCGCGGATCGTGAACGACGTCTCGGGCGGCATGGCCGACCCCGGGATGCTGGCGGCCGTCGCCCCGACCGACGCGGACGTGGTGCTGCAGCACTGGCGCGGCTATTCCGCCGACATGTACGCGCGCGCCGTATACGACGACGTCGTGGCCGAGGTGACGCGCGAACTCACCGGCAGGATCGAGGCCGCCGCGCAGGCCGGCATCGATCCCGCGCGGATCATCGTCGACCCCGGCATCGGCTTCGGCAAGCGCGGAGAGCAGAACTGGCAGACCTTGCGAGGTCTCGACCGCTTCGTCGCGATGGGGCAGCGGGTGCTGATCGGCACCAGCCGCAAGCGGTTCCTCGCGGACGCGCTCGCGGAGGACCCCGCCGACGCTTCCGAGGCCCGCCGCGACCTTGCGACGGCGGTGACCAGCGTCCTCGCGGCGCAGGCGGGCGTGTGGGCGGTGCGCGTCCACGATGTCGGCGCCACACGGGATGCTCTGGTGGTCGCCGATCGCTGGGCCGGTGCGGATCGAACAGGCGGCCAGGAGGGCTGATGGACTTCATCGACGAGATCACGCTCACCGGCGTGCGCGCCTACGGGTATCACGGGGTGTTCGAGGACGAGCGCCGCGAGGGCCAGGAGTTCGTCGTCGACGTGACCCTGTACCTCAGCACCGCCGAGGCGGCCGAAACCGACGACGTGGCCGACACCGTGCACTACGGCGAGGTCGCCGAGCGCATCGTCGCGATGGTCGGCGGCGAGCCGCTGAACCTCATCGAGGGCGTCGCGGCGCGCATCGCCGACGACCTGCTCACGTACGACCTCGTGCGCATGGTCGCGGTCACGGTGCACAAGCCGCAGGCCCCGATCACGGTTCCGTTCTCCGATGTCGCGGTCACCATCCGCCGCGGCCGCCCCGTCGAGCCGACGTGGACGGTGGGCTCGTGAACCGCCGACTCGCACAGGGCTTCGACGGCGACCCCGACCGGCATCCGCGGGAGGCCGTCGAAGCCGTCGTGGCGCTCGGCGCCAACCTCGGCGACCGCGCCGAGACGATGACCGCGGCCATCAAGGACCTCGCCCGCGTGCCGCTGATCGACGCGGTCCGCGTGTCGGAGCCGATCGAGTCGGTCGCGCTGAAGCCGGAGGGACCGGATGCGTCCGCCCCGGCCTACTTGAACGCTGTGGCGATCCTCACCACACGCCTGGCGCCGTCGGTGCTGCTCGGCTACCTCCACGCCATCGAGCAGCGGCACGGCCGGGTGCGGTCGGTCGCGCGTTCCGCGCGCGAGGGCGGCTGGGAGGACCGCACGCTCGACCTCGACCTGATCGCCTACGGCGACGTCGTCAGCGACGATCCGCGCCTGCTGCTGCCGCATCCGCGCGCGGCCGAGCGCGACTTCGTGCTCGGGCCGTGGCTGGCCGTCGATCCCGACGCGGTGCTCCCGGGCGTCGGCCGGGTCGACGAGGCGCTGCGCCGGCTGCGGACGGAGGGCCGATGAAGCGCACCGGTGCAGGCGTTCTGATCATCGCTGCGGTCCTCGGGGTCGCGGCGGGCTTCCTCGTGGACCAGCTGCTGACCTCGGCAGGAAGCCCCACGTTCACACCCGCGGTGACCCTGCCCATCCTCCTCGTGCTGCTCGGGGTCGTCGTGATCGCTCTGGCGATCCCGATCCGCCGCGCCACGCGCGGCACCACCAAGGCGAAGGTCGACCCGTTCCGCGCCGTGCGCATCGCGATGCTCGCGAAGGCGTCCAGCATCGTGGGCGCCGCGATCGGCGGCCTGGGTGCAGGCCTGTGGATCTTCCTGTCGACCCGGCCGGTCACGCCCTCGCTAGGCTCGTTGGGAACGGTCATCGCGACGACCGTGTGCGGCGCCCTGCTGGTCGCCGCGGGTCTGGTCGCGGAGCACCTGTGCACCATCCGGAAGGACGACGATGACGAACAGCCCGGAGGCGACGACCCCGGACTCGAACCTCGAATCCACGACCACTGACGCGGCCGCGGTGCCTGGCGCGGAGGCGGTCCCCGTCCCCGCTCCGGAGTTCGAGCGGCTCGTCGAGCCGCGGTCCGAGAACCGTCTCGCGCTCGAGGGCGGGGTGTGGCACCAGATCTCCCCGAAGTACGTGACGGTGCAGCTGATCTCGACGGGGTCGTTCCTGCTGGTGGTCATCGCCGCCACGCTCGTGCTCACGCTCCTGATGCACCAGCTGTGGGCGTGGATCCCCGGCGGCATCATGACCGTGATCCTCGCGTGGACCCTCGCCATCCTTCCGCGCCAGGCGCGGGCGATCGGGTACCAGCTCCGCGACGACGATCTCGTCTTCCGCCGCGGCATCCTGTGGCAGCGCTTCGTCGCTGTGCCCTACGGCCGCATGCAGCTCATCGACATCACGCACGGTCCGCTGGACCGGGGCTTCGGCATCGCGCAGCTCAAGTTCGTCACGGCCGCCGCCGCGACCGGCGTCGTGATCCCGGGGCTGGCGCAGTCCACCGCCGAAACGCTCCGCGACCACCTCGTCGAGGTCGCCGAGAGCCGCCGCACAGGGCTATGAGCACGGTTCCCCCTGCTGAGCCGACGCCTGCCGGCCCCGGCGTGCCGCCGCCGCAGCTGGTGCGGTCGCCGCTGAGCGACGGCGAGTGGCACCGGCTGCATCCGCTGACCCCGCTGCTGCGCGGCGGACTGTTCCTCATCGTCGTCATCGGCATCATCTTCGCGAACCTGCGCGACCGGCTGCTGTACATCTTCCTGCCGTGGCTCGCCCCCGGGGTGGGGGACGAGGTCGTGGAGTGGGAGCAGGTCGGCGGCGACCCGATCGACTTCATCATCGCGAACAACCTCTATCTGCTGGCCGGCGTCGCCGTCCTGGCGGTTCTCATCATTCTCGTGACGGTGTTCTACACGTCGTGGCGCTTCCACACCTTCCGCATCACCGACGACGACGTCGAGGTGCGCAGCGGCATCCTGTTCCGCACGCAGCGGCGTGCGCCCCTCGACCGCGTGCAGGGTGTCAACCTCACGCGGCCGATGATCGCGCGGCTGCTGGGTATGGCCAAACTCGAGGTCGTGGGCGCGGGCACCGACGCGAACGTCAAGCTCGAGTACCTCTCGACCGCCAACGCCGAAGCGGTCCGTGCCGACATCCTCCGTCTCGCGTCGGGGCGCCGGCTGGCGATGGCCGCCGGCCCGGCCGGTGCGGCGGCGCCGCGACAGCCCGGCAGGGTGGCCTCCCTCAGCCAGACGGTCGGCCGCGAGATCACCGGGCTCATCGAGGGGCCCGAGGCCCCGGTCGCCGAGCGGGAATCGGTCGTGCACATCCCGGTCGGCCGGCTCGTGGCATCCCATGTCCTCAGCGCGTCGACGCTCGGACTGCTGTTCGCCATCGTCGCCATCGTGATCGGTGTCAGTCAGGGCGTGACCTGGCTGCTGTTCGGCTTCGTGCCCGCGATCATCGGTTTCGGCGCGTACTGGGTGCGCTCGATCGTGCGCTCGCTGCGCTACTCGATCGCGCCGACGCCCGACGGCGTGCGCATCACGTTCGGACTCTTCACGACGATCACCGAGATCGTCCCGCCCGGCCGGGTGCACGCCGTCGAGGTGACGCAGGGGGTCTTCTGGCGCCCCGCCGGATGGTGGACGATCCGCATCAACCGCCTCACCGGTCGCAGCGCCGCCGACAGCACGACGGATCAGTTCACGACCGTGCTGCCGGTCGGCACCGCGGCGGACGTCGAGCGGGTGCTGCGCCTCCTCCAGCCCTCGCTGCCCGACGACGAGCGGGCGCTCATCGTGCAGCAGGGCATGTTCGGGCCGACCGACGACGACACCTTCACGAACACGCCGAAGCGCGCGTGGTGGATCCGGCCGTTCTCGTACCGCCGCAACGGCTTCCGCCTCACCGACGACGTGCTCCTGATGCGGCGCGGCGTGGTGTGGCGCAAGCTCGTCATCCTCCCGCTCGCGCGCCTGCAGAGCTTCGGGCTCCACCAAGGGCCGCTCGACCGCGCGTCGCGCGTGACCAATGTGCGCGCACACGTCGTCACCGGCCCGGTCTCGCCGTTCCTCGCGGCCGTCGACCGCGACGCCGCCCTGGCGCTGTTCGACGAGGTCGCCCACGGATCGGTGCGCGCCGCGCTGGCCGACCGCACCCACCGCTGGGCCCAGGACGACATGGATGCTGAGGCCGCCGTGCACCCGGCCCCCGAGGCGTACGTGCCTGCAGGGCCGGCGCCCGTTTCTCCCGCTGCGGCGGGGGCGGCCGTGCCGCCGGTCCCGCCACCGCCCCCGGATTACACCGTTGCGGCCGAGCCGAGGGAGGACCGCGCGTGAGCCGCGACGGTCGCCTCGGCGTGGGGATCATCGGCGCCGGCCGGGTCGGCCCCGTCCTGGGCGCGGCACTCGCCGGAGCCGGGCACGCGCTCGTGGGGATCACCCAGGGATCCGACCCCGAGCACGTCGAGGCGATCCTGCCCGGGGTTCCCGTCCTGGACGCCACCGAGGTCGCCCGCCGGAGCGAGCTGGTGATCGTCGCGGTGCCGCACGACCAGCTCGAGGGACTTGTCGGCGGTCTGGCCGAGGTCGGAGCGTGGCAGCCGGGGCAGCTCGTGCTGCACACGGATCCGGCCTTCGGCACCGGCATCCTGTCGGCCGCCGTCGCGAAGGGGGCGATCCCGCTCGCCGTGCACCCCGCGATCGAGTTCAGCGGAACCTCGATGGATCTGCGTGCGCTCGCCAGCGCCTACGCCGCGGTCACGGCACCCGCTCCGGTGCTGCCGATCGCGCAGGCGCTGGCTGTCGAGCTCGGCTGCGAGCCGGTCGTGGTCGACGAGTCGGCTCGCCCCGCATACGCCGAGGCGATCGCGACGGCACGCGACTTCTCGCGGTCGATCGTGCGGCAGGCGACCGCCCTCCTCGCCGAAGCGGGCGTGCCGCACCCGGGCTCGTTCCTGTCGGCCCTCGCGCACACGACCATCGACCACGCGCTGGCGGAGGCGGGTTCCGGCCCCGGAGCCGAGCCCCCCGCTACGATCCAAGGATGATCAGCACCGTCAGCGAGCTGCGCGCTCGGCTCGCCGAGGTCCGCACCGCCGCCCCGGGGGCGCGCATCGCGCTCATCTCCACCATCGGCTCGCTCCACGACGGGCACATCGACCTCGTGCATCGCGCGCGCGAAGTGGCCGACATCGTCGTCGTGTCGGTGTTCGTCAACCCGCTGCGCTTCGCCTCGCCGACCGAGTTCGCCGCCTACCCCCGGACCCCCGACGAGGACGAGCGCCTGCTCGAATCGCTCGGTGTCGACGTCGTGTTCGCACCGGAGGCGAGCGAGCTGCTCCCGGACGGCGCGGCGACGACGAAGGTCACTGCGGGCGACCTCGGCCTCCGCTACGAAGGGCGCGCCCGCCCGTTCTACTTCGACGGGCTGCTGACGGTCGAGGCCAAGCTGTTCCATCTCGTCCGGCCGGACGTCGCCGTGTACGGCGACCGGGACCGGCAGCGGGTGTTCCTGGTTCGCCGCATGATCCGCGACCTGTTCTTCGACCTCGAGGTGGCGACCGTCGAGACCGTGCGGGGCGACGACGGCCTGCCGGTGTCGACGCGGGTCGGCATGCTCGATGACCGCGACCTCGTGGCCGCTGCGCTCCTTCCGGCTGCGCTCGACGCGGCGGCAGCGAACGCGGACCGCGGCGTCGACGCATGCATCGCCGCCGCGCAGTCGACGCTGATGGGGGAGCCGCGGATCCGTCTCGAGTACCTGAGCGTCGTCGACCCGGCGACGTTCCTGCCCGTCGACGAGGGCAGCAGCGGTCCCGCCCTCGCCCTCATCGGGGCCTCGGTGGCGGGGCACCGCTTCATCGACAACGCCGAGATCTACCTGGGCTGACGCCTGGTACGAGGGCTGGGAGGCGACATGCGCGTCACACGGATCGGCGGCCCGACCGCCCTCGTCGAATGGGAAGGCTGGCGGATCCTCACGGATCCGACGTTCGACCCGCCGGGCCGTACGTACTCCTTCGCTCTGGGCACGTCATCGCGCAAGACCACCGGCCCCGCGATCCCGCTCGAGGAGATCGGCGCGGTCGACGTGGTGCTGCTGAGCCACCATCACCACGCCGACAACCTCGACGACGCGGGTCGGGCGGGGCTGTCGGCGGCGCGGACCGTGCTGACAACGGTCGCGGGCGCGAAGGCGCTGACGAAGGACGGCGCGCATCCCGACGCCCGAGGCCTCGCCGCCGGGGATGCCGTCACCCTCGCCGCCGAGGGCAAGCGCGACCTGCTCGTCACCGCGACCCCGTGCCGGCACGGGGCTCCGCTCACCGGGCCGATCGTCGGACCCGTCGTCGGGTTCGCGCTCTCGCTCGGGGGCGCGGGACGGCCCGGCCTGTGGATGACGGGCGACACCGTGATGTACGGCGGCCTGCGGCGCGCGGCGACCGGGCTGCGGCCCGAGGTGGCGCTCGTGCACATCGGAGCAGTGAAGTTCCCCCGCACAGGGCCGCTCTCGTACACGATGGACGCCGACGACGCGGTCGAGCTCGTCGGGCTCGCCCAGCCCGACGTGGCCGTGCCGATCCACGTCGAGGATGGAGTCACTTCTCGCAGCAGGAGGAGGCCGCCGCGGCGGTCTTCGACGCCGCCCCGGGGCCGGTGCGGGAACGGATCCGCTGGGCGCGGCTCGGGGTTGCGGTCGACCTGCCCTGAGGCGATCCGCGGAGTCCGCGGCCGGGATCACCTTGCCCGGTCGTCCGACCGCGTGCGTGCCGGGAGCGCGTGACGCCGCATCGCGACACCCGCGCCGAGCGTCGCGAGGAGCACGACGGCGGAGAAGACGAGGAGCACGGTCGTCTCGCCCACGAAGGGAAGGCTCAGTCCGACGAGCAGCACCGGTGCGACGAGGCCCCCGTAGGCGATGAGGAAGAGGAGTGCGAGAGTCTCGCCCCGGCGGTCGGGTGCCGAGAGGGCCCCGGCCGCGGCGATCGCCGAGCGGAACATGATGCCGGCGCCGGACCCGGCGACGATCCCGCCCGTGATGAAGAGCACGAGGGCGGGGATCAGGGCTCCTGCGGCGATGGACACGAGTCCGACGACGAAGCACAGCATGGCGATGAGGAGCTGCGCCCGCTGGGCGACGCGGACCAGCAGCAGCTGCGCGAGCGCTGCGGCGCCGAAGACGGCGAAGACGGTTGCCCCGTCCACGAGGTGGTCGGACACGTGGAACGTGTCGTGGAGGAATGTCGGCGCCAGCGAGGTGAACAGCGCGAACAGCGCGAACGAGGCGGCCGCGCCGGTGCCCGCCGCAGCGAAGGCCGCACCGGACCCGGAGGGGAATGCGAGCCGCTGCGGTCGGTAGACCGGATGCCGCGCCGACGTGTCGACCGTCTCGGGCACGTGGCGCAGGACGAAGGCCGCGGCGATGAAGAGCACGAGGAAGACGATGTGCGGCAGCTCGAGGGGGTCGGGGGCGAACTCGGCGAAGAGGCCGCCCGCGAGTGGTCCGAGCGCGAGTCCGCCGAGGTTGGCGGCTCCGGCCACCGACGCCGCGACGACCGCGGTCTCCGCGGGGCGCGCCCTCGCGCGCAGCTCGGCGAGGTGAGCGGTGGCCGCGGCGCTGAGCATGCCCACGCTGACGCCGTCGACGAATCGCGCGACGATGAGGCCCGGGACCGAGTTCCACACGATGAAGACGACCGCCGCGAGCGCCGAGACGAGGACCGCGATCACGGCCATCCGGCGTCGTCCCGCCCAGTCGCTGATGTGGCCGATCAGGAACAGGCTGAAGACGACCCCCACCGCGAACGCGGCGAAGATGAACGTCACGACCGGAACGGGGAAGTCGTCGGCGGCCTGGTACAGCGGGTACAGCGGCGTCGGGACCGTGGCGTAGGCGGTGACGCTCGTGAAGGCGGCCGCGACGACCCAGAACCCGGCGAGATCCGACATCGTGCGACGAGCTTGCGACATCGCGTCGTCCGATCGTGTCGAGGTGGGCGTTCGAAGGATCGGCCCCGACCTTACTCGCACCCTTGAGCACCTCGGTAGACTTGGGGGTCCGCGTTCTGCGGAGAACACCCCACCGAGGAGCCCACCCCGTGACCGACGCGACCGCGCCCGACGAGCCGACCGAAGAAGAAGTCTTCGAGCAGAAGGCCGTGCGGCTGGCCAAGCGCGAGCGTCTGATCGCGGAGCGTGCGGATGCCGCGGGTGGGGCCTACCCGGTCAGCCTGCCGATCACCGACACCATCCCGGCCCTGCGCGATCGGTTCGCCGACCTCGAGCCGGGCGCCGAGACCGGCGTGACCGCCGCGGTCGCCGGACGCATCGTCTTCAGCCGCAACACCGGAAAGCTCTGCTTCGCCTCGCTGCAGGCGGGTGACGGCAGCCGCATCCAGGCGATGGTGTCGCTCGCGGCCGTCGGCGACGAGTCGCTGCAGGCCTGGAAGGAGCTCGTCGACCTCGGAGACCACGTCTTCGTCTCGGGTGAGGTCATCTCGAGCCGCCGCGGCGAGCTGTCGATCATGGTGTCGGAGTGGCGCATAGCGTCGAAGGCCGTGCTGCCGCTGCCGAACCTGCACTCCGAGCTCAGCGAAGAGAGTCGCGTCCGCAGCCGCTTCCTCGACCTCATCGTGCGCGACCGCGCGCGCGACACGGTCCTCGCACGCGCGAAGGTCAACGCCAGCCTGCGACAGACGTTCGCGTCGCACGACTTCATCGAGGTCGAGACCCCGATGCTGCAGGTGCAGCACGGTGGAGCGTCGGCACGCCCGTTCATCACGCACTCCAACGCGTTCGACACCGACCTGTACCTCCGCATCGCGCCCGAGCTGTTCCTCAAGCGCGCCGTGGTCGGCGGCATCGACCGCGTCTTCGAGATCAACCGCAACTTCCGCAACGAGGGCGCCGACTCGACCCACAGCCCCGAGTTCGCGATGCTCGAGGCGTACCAGGCGTACAGCGACTACAACGGCATCGCTGACCTCACGCAGGAGCTGATCCAGAACGCGGCCGTCGCGATCTCGGGCTCGACCACGGTGATCTGGGCCGACGGCACCGAGTACGACCTGGGCGGACAGTGGGACCGCCTGTCGATGTACGAGTCGCTGTCGGAGGCGGCGGGCCGCTCGATCACGCCCGAGACGCCGTTCGAGGACCTGGTCGCGCTCGCCGGGGCCGAGGGCGTCGACCTGCCGCCGCACGCGATCCACGGCAAGCTCGTCGAGGAGCTGTGGGAGCACTTCGTGAAGCCGGGCCTCGTGCGCCCCACCTTCGTCATGGACTTCCCGGTCGACACGAGCCCGCTCGTGCGCGAGCACCGCTCGATCGCCGGCGTCGTGGAGAAGTGGGACCTCTACGTGCGCGGCTTCGAGCTCGCGACCGGCTACTCCGAGCTCATCGACCCGGTCATCCAGCGGGAGCGCTTCGTGGAGCAGGCCAAGCTCGCCGCGAAGGGCGACCTCGAGGCGATGCGGATCGACGAGGAGTTCCTGCGCGCGCTCGAGCACGGCATGCCGCCGACCGGTGGCATGGGCATGGGCATCGACCGGCTGCTCATGGCGGTGACCGGGCTCGGAATCCGCGAGACGATCCTCTTCCCGCTCGTCAAGTAGTCCGCCGGCGCGATCCTCCCGCGCGCGGATCACCGGGCGCTCGCGCGCTGGAAGGCCCAGTCCGGCAGGTGCCCGGCGTTCACGAACGACAGCACGATCTGCGACAGCCCGTGCTCGGGCTCGATCTCGCACGCGCGCTCCGCGTATGCCGCCGCGTGGGTCGAGCGGCCGAGAGCCCACGACAGCCATGCGCACATCGCGAGCGGGCCCGGCTGTGCGTCCCGCGGCGCGACGGCGGCGGCCCGACGCGACAGCTGCAGAGCGGTCTCGAGCCGTGACACCTGCGGGCGGTCGCCCTCTCCCCACATGCGCATCGCGAGATGCGCCGGATACTCCTCTCCCGACTCCCACCGCAGCTGCGCATCGAACGCCTCGTCGCCCTGTGCGAGGTTGCCGCTCCACTGCACGAGCGCGACATCCCGCAGCGACGGGCGCGCGAGGCACCACACCAGAGCGGCGTCGTCGTACGCGTCCGCCGCACCGAGCGGTCGTGCGAGGGCGTCCTCGAAGAACCCCGGCAGATCGTCGAACCGGCAGACCGCCGCGAGCGCCTGCGGGTCGACCCGCGCCACCTCGTCGGTGACGGATGCCGCAGCCTCCGCCGTGCCCGATACCGGCGCTGGAACGGGGCCGAGGTCGCTGACCCGCGCGCTCGGCAGCGCCGCGCTCGTCGCGCCCTCCGTTCCGCGGGCGGAGCCCAGCACCGCGTCGTCGCACGCGGTGCGGGCAGATCGCGCGGTGCGCGCCGCAGTGCCGCCGTCCGCCTGTGGTCCGCACAGCACCGCCACCGCCGTGTCGAGCGCCGTCATCGCCTTCGCGACCCGCTCGCGCTCATCGGCCGAGCACTCCGGCAGGTCGGCGCCCGTCGACTGATCGCCGTCCGGCTCCGGGATGTCTCCGGAGCCGATCCACTCCAGGTCGCCGAGCGATCTCCCCGTCGCGGGACACTCCGCGTCTAGGAACGAGCCCCACCCGTCGGCGCCGACGCACAGCAGATCGGTGACCCGCAGGCCGCACGCATCGGCGCGGCGCTCGAGGGCGGCGAGGAGGTCGCGATGCGGCATCCGTCCCTCGTCCTGGAACCGTGCTCCGGTGTATGCGATCGCGGCGACGGCGTCGGCCTCGGGGAGCCGGCACACCATGCCCGTGACGGTCGCGGCGATCCTGTCGACGGCGTCCTCGTCGCCGTCGGGGAGGTCGAAGCGCATGGCGCCCAGGCTGCGGGCCCCATGGAACGGGATCACCACGAGGCTCCGCGTCGGGTGGTAGCCGAGCATGCGGGGGACGAAGGAGAGGAACTGCGCGGCGTCTGCGGCTTTCACGATGGTGGGGGTCATGGGAAGAGTGTCGTGACGCCGGGGGTCCGCACCGCCGTCTCCACAGGCGTCGTCGCCCCGGGGCCGAAAGCGGGGCTCTGGGGAGGAGGGGAGGAGGCGATACCCGCACGGCGTATCCTTGAAGGCATGGATTACTGGGTCGCGGCGCTCTGGACGCTCCTGCCGACCGTCCTCGTGTCGCTGATCTTCTTCTTCGTGCTGCGCAGCATCGTCCGCGCCGACCGCACCGAGCGTCGTGTCTACGCGAAGATCGAGGCCGAAGAGCGCGCCAAGCGCGGGCTGCCGCCGGTGGCGCCCGGCACCGCCTCCACCGACGCCTGATCGCCGCCGGCACCGGCCCCCGCCAGGCCGATCCCGCCGGATCACGCGCGGCACCCGCCGAGCTCGCCCGGATGCGGGCCGCGTCCGCCGCCCCCGATAGTGTGGGGCACACCGCTCGATCGGCGTGTCCGATCGGGTCGGTCCGCCCGACGCCGGGGAGAGGCTCCGCTCGATGATCACCATCACGTTCGACGCGACGTGGTGGGTGGTGCTCGTCTTCATCGTCGACATCGTCATCCGCATCACGGCGATCATCGTGGTGCCGCGCAACCGCCGTCCGACCGCGGCGATGGCGTGGCTGCTCGCGATCTACTTCATCCCGATCATCGGCGTCTTCCTGTTCCTGCTGATCGGCAACCCGCGGCTTCCGCGCAAGCGCCGTCGCAAGCAGGAGCGCATCAACGACTACATCCACGACACCAGCGCGTCACTGGACTTCGGAACACTGCGCCCGCACGCGCCGAGCTGGTTCACGTCGCTCGTGACGCTCAACCGCAATCTCGGCGCGATGCCCCTGGCGGGCGACAACGCCGCACACCTGATCCCCGAGTACCAGGAGAGCCTCGACGCGATGGCCGACGCCATCCGCGAAGCCGAGCGGTTCGTGCACGTCGAGTTCTACATCCTGCAGGCGGATGCCGCGACCGACAACTTCTTCCGCGCGCTCGAAGAGGTCGCGGCGCGCGGGGTGACCGTGCGTGTGCTGCTCGATCACTGGGCGAACCGCGGCAAGCCGTACTACAAGCGCACGCTCAAGCGCCTGACCGGGATGGGCGCGCAGTGGCACCTCATGCTCCCGGTGCAGCCGTTGCGCGGCAAGTACCAGCGCCCCGACCTGCGCAACCACCGCAAGCTCCTCGTCGTCGACGGACGCGTCGCGTTCACCGGCTCGCAGAACGTCACCGCCCCGACGTACAACCTGCGCAAGAACATCAAGCGCGGTCTGAACTGGGTCGACCTCATGGCGCGGATCGAAGGCCCGGTCGTGGCATCCGTCAATGCCGTCTTCCTCAGCGACTGGTACAGCGAGACCGATGAGGTGCTCACCGAGCAGATCGACCTCTTCGACGTGCGCAGCGGGCCAGGCGACCTCGACTGCCAGATCGTGCCGTCCGGGCCGGGATTCGAGTTCCAGAACAACCTGAAGCTCTTCGCCGGGCTGCTCTATGCGGCGCAGCGCAAGATCATCGTGGTGAGCCCGTACTTCGTGCCCGACGAGGCGATGCTCCTGGCGATCACGACAGCGTGTCAGCGCGGCATCCATGTCGAACTGTTCGTGTCGGAAGAGGGCGACCAGGCGATGGTCTACCACGCGCAGCGCAGCTACTACGAAGCGCTGCTGCGCGCAGGCGTGAAGATCTGGATGTACAAGAAGCCGTTCATTCTGCACACGAAGAGCCTCACCATCGACGACGAGGTCGCCATCGTCGGCTCGAGCAACATGGACATGCGCTCATTCGGTCTCAACATGGAGATCTCGATGCTGGTGCGTGGCGAGGAGTTCGTGCGCCAGATGCGCATCGTGGAAGACATGTACCGCTCGCTCTCGCGGGAGCTCACGCTCGAGGAGTGGGAGAAGCAGCCGCTGCGCTCGACGGTGCTCGACAATCTCGCACGTCTCACGTCGGCGCTGCAGTAGGGCGTTCTCCCGGCGGATCGTGACCTTGATGTGACCGGACTGCTGAGATTCCGGGGCGTTTTGCGACACGATATGGGTGACGGATGCCGCGGGGGATGGCGTCCGCGGAACTCCAGGAGGCCTCGCATGCCCGTTCGCTCCCGTTCACTGCTCGCCGGGCTCGGCCTGGCACTGCTCACCGCAGGACTCCTGACCGCCTGCGCGACGCCCGCCGGCAGCGGCGGCACCACCCCGTCGCCGGCCGCGACCGGCAAGAGCGACGACAGCAACGAGCAGGAGGTCGGCGCGGCCTGGCTCGACGGCGGCCGCATGGTCGGCATCGTCACCCAGGGCAGCTCGACGTGCATCCCGGTCGCCGAGGAGGCGACGTTCGAAGACGGCGTGATGAAAGTCACGCTGGTCGACGCCGAGGGCGACAAGGCGTGCACCGCCGACCTCGTCCCGCGAGTGACGTTGGTGGGCGTTCCCGACGGGGTCGACCCCGCGAAGGGCGTCGAGATCGAGGTGACCGGCGACGGCTGGCACGGCGACACCGACCTCGACGGCGTCGAAGGCCTGAAGGCCGGCGGCGAGACCGACTACCTGCCGAGTGCCGGCTGGACCGACGTCGACGGCCAGTTCGTGATCCTGTCGTGGGGCTCGTCCTCGTGCGCTCCCACGATCGAGAACACCGAGCCGACCAGCGCGACCGAGGTCACCGTGACCTTCGTGACCCCGCCGGCCGACCAGGTCTGCACCATGGACATGGCCCCGCGCGGCGTCGTCACAGCGGTCAACGGCGTCGAGGACGAGGACGCCGAGACCTTCGCCATCCTCACCGGTGGCGAGTTCGACAACATCCGCATCCCGATCTACCCCAACTGACGCCGGCGATTCCGGATGCTGCGGCCCGCGGCATCCGGGCCCCATCGAGTGCGCTCGCCTCATTGCTCCGCGGTCACCTTTGGCGGGTTCCGGGCCTCGAGTCTCGCCCTTTCTGACTGCGGAACGTCGTGGCGCGTGGTGTGCGGACGCCGGCGCTGGGTACCTCTTGTTCCGCAGTCACTTGTGGCGGGTTTCGGGCCTCGAGACCCGCCGTTTGTGACTGCGGAGCGGCGAGTGCGGGTTCCTCCCCAGGAGGCGCGGCGGTGCCGTCGTCCACAGAAGGCTGAACCGGGTTCCACTGCGAGCGACGGCGCGGTCAGGATCGGGCGGCATGCACAGGAAGCCGTTGCCGGGCGGTCTCGGGAGGGTCTTCACGATCGCGGACGCGAAAACCGCCGGTGTCCCGAGATCGAGGCTGCGGGCACTCGACCTCGACTCCCCGTTCCGCGGGCTACGCGTGGTGTGCGACGAGGTCCCCGCGTCGCCGGAAGAGCGGCCCAAGGCGGAGGCGGCCACCGCAGCGATCCGCGCGAACGCCTTGCTCTACGCACGGGTGATGCCGAGGAATCAGTTCTTCTCGCACGTGACGGCTGCGGTGCTATGGGGGCTGCCACTCCCCTCCCGCATCCTGACCGACGCGTTCGGTCGCCCCCGCATGCTCGATGTCGCGGTGCGGGCTCCGCTCCGGCATCCGCGGCACGACGGAGTTCTCGGCCACCAGGTGAAGCAAGGGACCGTCATGGTCGTCCACCACGCGACCCACGGCGTTCCGCTGACCAGTCCCGCATTCACCTGGGTGATGCTGGCGGCAGTTGTGCGCGACCACTACGACCTGGTGGCGGTCGCGGATGGAGTCGTCCGCGAGCAGATGTTCCCGGAGGATCCGCCGCCGCTCGGCACTCTCGAGCAGCTCGAGTCGGCTGTGCGGTCCGGGCGCAGGGTGGGCATCAGGGCACTGAGGGAGGCGCTGCCGCGTGTGCGCACTCGTTCGGCATCGCGGATGGAGACCAGGTGCCGGCTCATCCTCATCGATGCCGGTCTGACCGAGCCGCTCCTGAATCATGCGGTCTTCGACTCGACGCGGGGATTCATCGGAGTCGTCGACCTCGCGTACCCTGAGCTGAGGATCGCCATCGAGTACGAGGGCGAACACCACCTGCGAGATCCCGGGCAATGGGCGAAGGACATCGCTCGCTACGAGGCGCTCGCCAACGCCGGCTGGTTCGTGATCCGCGTCACGAAGAACGACGTGTTCGACGGCCGGGCCGGCCTCATCTGGCGGGTGCGGTCGGCGGTCCGCTCTCGCCGCTGACCGCGACATCCGCCCCCGCCGCTCCGCAGTCGCTTCGTGCCGATCGTCGCAACCTGAGGTGACCGAAAGCGACTGCGGGACGGGAGAACGCTGGGCGGGACGGATGCTGCGGGCCGCAGCATCCGGAATCGGTCAGTCGGCCCGCACCAGGAGGTCGCCGATCTCGCAGTCGAGCGCCCGGCAGATCGCCGACAGCGTCGAGTAGCGGATCGCGCGGGCGCGGTCGTTCTTGAGGATCGACAGGTTCACGACCGAGACTCCGACGAGCTCGGAGAGATGCGTCAACGTCATCCGCCGCTCGAGCAGAAGCTCGTCGAGCCGGCAGTGCACTCCGGAGGGGCCGTCGTCGTCGGCCGGGGTCACACGAGCCCCCGCACATCTCGTTGCAGCCGCTCGCCGTGGGCGAAGGCGCCCGCGAGAACCCCGAAGACGATCGCCGCGATCCACGCCGGTGCGAACGCGACGAGGTCGAGCATGTGTAACGGTTCGTGGGCAAGGCCGAGCGCCTCCATCGCGCTGCGTCGCGCCATCGCATCGCTCAGCATCACCAGCAGTGCGGTCGCGAAGACGGTCGCGCCGATGAGCGTGAGACCGCGCGTCACCCTGCGGGCGAAGAACTCGCCGGCGCGGAAGGCGAGCGCCACCCGGATGAGCGCGCCGACCACGACGAGCGTGCCGACGAGGGTGATCACGACCGATACGACGAGGAAGAGCTGCCCGGTGACGTCGAGATCGGGCACGAGCACGGTGGCCTCCGTGAGGACCCGCGAGTCGGGCGACGACTCGCCCTCGAGCTGAACGTCGACGGCGTCGTCGGTGACCGGCAGCGCGAACGGCGTTCCGGCCGGATCGAACACGGCGACGATGCGCGAGATGGCCCAGATGACGATGCCGACCGCGATCGCGACCGAATACAGCAGCAGGTCGAGCGCGCCGGGCGCGGCCTTGGACGAGGATCGTGTCGACATCACACCAGGCCCGCCGTGTCGCGCTGAAGGCCTTCCATCCTGCGGAGCAGGTACGCCAGCGCGATCACACCGAGGCCGACGACGGGGATCGTGAGACCCCACGACGACAGGGCGAACCCGGGGACCAGGATGCCGTCCACAGCATCGTTCAGCTCGAACGCCGCCTGCATCGAGGCGAACCCCGTGAGCGCCGTTGCCAGCAGCGGCCCGAGGACGAGCACCAGCCCGGCCACGAGGCTGAACCGGTAGAGCGCCGGGCGGAACGGTCGGCCGGAGGCCGTCGCGAACAGCAGCAGGGCCAGAGCGGAGCCGACGATCAGCGCGGTGACGCCGAGCAGCACCGCACCGCCGGCGAAGAGAGCGCGGGTTCCCGTCGCGAGAGCGTCGGTGGTGAGGGCGACGGTCTCGACGGCGGCCTCGCTCACGCCCCCACCGGGCTCGACCGGCACCGTCTGGTCGGCGAGCAGCGACACGGTCACGGTGTCGGCCCACACGAAGGTCGCCGCGATGGTGGCCTGACCCGTGCCGAGTGCGACGGCCATCGCCACGGCCAGTCCGCCGATCACCCGCATCGTGACGCGGTCCGCGCGATGGGGGATCGTGTCGACGGTGCTGTCGATCATGGCGCCCTCCTTGCATATCGATAAACGTTGTTATCGAAAAACGATAAACCCGATGGATGCTGCGCCGCAAGGCATCCGTTCCGTTTCGTGTGCGCTCCGCCGACGGCGAACACGGCCGTGCGCTCCCGAGCCGCTGGCTACCCTCGTTGTAAGGCGCAGTGGGTCAACCGACCCGAGGCGCCCCGGAGGAGTGAACGATGTTCGAGAGATTCACCGACCGTGCCCGTCGTGTGGTCGTCCTCGCCCAGGAAGAGGCGAAGATGCTGAACCACAACTACATCGGCACCGAGCACATCCTGCTCGGTCTCATCCACGAGGGCGAAGGGGTCGCCGCCAAGGCGCTCGAGAGCCTGGGCATCTCGCTCGACGCCGTGCGCGAGCAGGTGCAGGACATCATCGGCCAGGGCCAGCAGCAGCCGACCGGTCACATCCCCTTCACGCCGCGCGCCAAGAAGGTGCTCGAGCTCAGCCTCCGCGAGGCGCTGCAGCTGGGCCACAACTACATCGGCACCGAGCACATCCTCCTCGGCCTCATCCGCGAGGGCGAGGGCGTCGCCGCCCAGGTGCTCGTCAAGCTCGGCGCAGACCTCAACAAGGTGCGCCAGCAGGTCATCCAGCTGCTCTCGGGCTACCAGGGCAAGGAGCCCGCGGGTGTCGCTTCCGGCGCCGGCGAGCAGACCCAGGGCACCACGCAGGGCGGCTCGCAGGTGCTCGACCAGTTCGGTCGCAACCTCACGCAGGCCGCGCGCGACAACAAGCTCGACCCGGTCATCGGGCGCGAGAAGGAGATCGAGCGCGTGATGCAGATCCTGTCGCGCCGCTCCAAGAACAACCCCGTCCTCATCGGCGAGCCCGGCGTCGGAAAGACGGCCGTCGTCGAGGGTCTCGCGCAGGCCATCGTCAAGGGCGATGTGCCCGAGACGCTCAAGGACAAGCAGCTCTACTCCCTCGACCTCGGCTCGCTCATCGCCGGCTCCCGCTACCGCGGTGACTTCGAGGAGCGCCTGAAGAAGGTCACCAAGGAGATCCGCACGCGCGGCGACATCATCGTCTTCATCGACGAGATCCACACCCTCGTGGGTGCGGGTGCCGCCGAGGGCGCGATCGACGCCGCGTCGATCCTGAAGCCGCTCCTCGCGCGTGGCGAGCTCCAGACGATCGGTGCGACCACGCTCGACGAGTACCGCAAGCACTTCGAGAAGGATGCTGCGCTCGAGCGTCGCTTCCAGCCGATCCAGGTCGCCGAGCCGAGCCTGCCCCACGCGATCAACATCCTGAAGGGGCTGCGCGACCGCTACGAGGCGCACCACAAGGTGCAGATCACCGACGGCGCGATCGTCGCGGCGGCGAACCTCGCCGACCGCTACATCTCGGACCGCTTCCTGCCCGACAAGGCCATCGACCTGATCGACGAGGCCGGCGCCCGCCTGCGCCTGTCGATCCTGTCGAGCCCGCCGGAGCTCCGCGAGTTCGACGAGAAGATCGCCAAGGTTCGCGAGGATAAGGAGCGCGCCTCCGAGGACCAGGACTTCGAGAAGGCCGCGTCGCTGCGCGACGAGGAGAAGTCCCTGCTCGCCGAGCGCCTGCGCCTCGAGAAGCAGTGGCGCTCGGGTGACGTCGCCAGCCACGCCGTCGTCGACGAGGGCCTGATCGCCGAGGTGCTCGCCCAGGCGACCGGCATCCCGGTGTTCAAGCTCACCGAGGAGGAGTCGAGCCGTCTCGTCTTCATGGAGAAGGCGCTGCACCAGCGCGTCATCGGCCAGGAGGAGGCGATCGCCGCCCTCTCGAAGACGATCCGCCGTCAGCGCGCGGGCCTCAAGGACCCGAAGCGCCCGTCGGGCTCGTTCATCTTCGCCGGCCCCACCGGTGTCGGAAAGACCGAGCTGGCCAAGGCGCTCGCCGAGTTCCTCTTCGACGACGAGCACGCGCTCATCTCGCTCGACATGTCGGAGTTCGGTGAGAAGCACACCGTCTCGCGGCTGTTCGGTGCCCCTCCCGGATTCGTCGGGTTCGAAGAGGGCGGCCAACTCACCGAGAAGGTGCGCCGCAAGCCGTTCTCGGTCGTGCTCTTCGACGAGATCGAGAAGGCTCACCCCGACATCTTCAACTCGCTCCTGCAGATCCTCGAAGAGGGCCGCCTGACCGACGGTCAGGGTCGCGTCATCGACTTCAAGAACACCGTGATCATCATGACGACGAACCTCGGTTCGTCGGCGATCGCCGGTGGCCCCGTGGGCTTCCAGGTCGAGGGCAACAGCGGCACGACCTACGAGCGCATGAAGGGCAAGGTCAACGAGGAGCTGAAGCGCAACTTCAAGCCCGAGTTCCTGAACCGCGTGGACGACATCATCGTCTTCCCGCAGCTCGACAAGGACGAGCTGCGCCAGATCGTGGGTCTGTTCACCAAGCGCCTCGGCGAGCGTCTGCTCGACCGCGACATGACGATCGAGCTGACCGATGCCGCGAAGGACAAGCTGATCGAGATCGGGTTCGACCCCGCACTCGGCGCCCGGCCGCTGCGTCGTGCCATGCAGCGCGAGGTCGAGGACCGTCTGTCGGAGAAGATCCTGCACGGCGAGCTCGAGTCCGGCGACCACGTGAAGGTGGACGCGCAGAACGGCGAGTTCGTCTTCGAGCACGGGCCGCGCGGCGACAAGGTCGCGGTGGGAGTCGTGCACAACGGCGAGATCTCCGCGACTCCGGACCTCGCTGCGAACGCGTAACCCCTGATTCGAACGAAGAGCGGATGCTGCGGCATCCGCTCTTCGTCGTTCCGGGGCCCGCGCGGCTCTACGCTTGATGGGTGGCAGAGTTCACCGTCCGGCCGGCACGCACGAGCGACGTCCGCCGCATCCAGGCGCTCCTCGAGCCGTTCGTGCAGCGGCGGATCCTCCTCGGCAAGGACCTCGTCGTGCTGTACGAGGCGACGCAGCAGTTCCTCATCGCGGAGGACGCCAACGGCGACATCATCGGCTGCGGCGCGCTGCACGTCATGTGGGAGGACCTCGGAGAGGTCCGCACGCTGATCGTCGCCGACGGCTGGCTGCACCACGGTGTGGGCCGCGCGATCGTCGAGGGCCTCGAGACGAACGCCCGCACGCTCGGCCTCTCGCGCCTGTTCTGCCTGACGTTCGAGGTCGACTTCTTCACGCGTCGCGGGTTCGAGCAGATCGGCGAACAGGTGGTCGACCCCGACGTGTACTCGCAGCTCATCCGCTCTCCCGACGAGGGCGTCGCGGAATTCCTCGACCTCGCGCACGTGAAGCCGAACACCCTCGGCAACACCCGCATGATCAAGCGCCTCTGACGCTCGCTCGGCCGCCGAGTCGCGGCATCCGGGGCGCGCCGACGGGAGAAGGCGACGCCCGCCGTTAGCCTGTTGAACATGACCGGCCCCAGCCCCCGACGTCGCCCCTCCAAGGCGGTCTACCGTCGCCGGCGGCTCGTGCTGATCGTCGGGCTGCTGGTCATCGCGGCGGTGGTCTGGCTGCTCATCGCGCAGCCGTGGGCGGGGGCGGCGACGACCTCGTCCGACGAGAAGCCCCCGGCGAAGAACACGGCCGAGTCGCTGCCGGTTCCGTCGTCGCAGGCGACCACCGGCGGAACCGACACCGGGGCCGTCGAAGGCGCGGTCGTCGAGGGGCAGACCCCGACGCCCGGGGCGACCCCCACTGCGCAGGCGTGTGTCGCGAGCGAGATCACGGTCGAGCCGGTCACCAGCGCTGACACCTACGCGGGCGAGCAGCAACCGCAGTTCACGATCAAGCTCACCAACAACGGGCCCGACTGCACGATGAACGTCGGCACCAGCGCCCAGTCGTTCACGGTCACCAGCGGCGACGACATCTGGTGGCGCTCGACCGACTGCCAGAGCGAGCCCAGCGACATGATCGTGCTGATCGCCGCCGGGCAGACGGTGTCGAGCGCGACGGCCCTCTCGTGGGATCGCACGCGCTCCGCGGTCGGCACCTGCGCCGACGGCAACCGCCCGATGGCTCCCGGCGGCGGCGCCTCGTACCACCTGTCGGTCGAGATCGGCGGCATCCCGTCGACGGAGCCGAAGCAGTTCCTGCTCTACTGACGCGCACCTCGGACCGATGACGGATGCCGCGGGGCGCAGCATCCGTCTTCCCGATCGTCCGTACGACGCAGTGGAGCGGGGCGTCCCCCAGGCCGCCCCGCTCCTCTTCCCCTGCACAAGGTGTTTTGGCCGAACACCTAGGGCTTGTTGTCGAAGACTTCCTTCTCCATCGCGTCGTAGCCCTCCGCCTGCGGATCGCGGTGCTGGCCACCTGACAGCGCGTACTCCTCTTCCGGAGAGAGCACCAGGCGGTGGCGGCCGACGAGGGCGAAGATGACGAGGCCGATGACGTAGAGCACCCCGATCGCGATGATCGCAGCCGTGTATCCGGGGTTGATGAACTGGCCGATGAACGTCGCGAGGGCGATGACGCCGGCGATGGCGGCGCCCGTGATGCCCACCGGGCTGCGGTACGGGCGCGCGACGTTCGGCAGCTTCACCTTGAGCACGACGTACGACACCATCTGCAGGAGGTAGGAGATGACCGCGCCCCACACCGCGATGTTGAGCACGATCGCGTTCGAGACGGCGCCGATGTCCTCGTTGGCCTTCGTGATGAGGTCGACGCCGACCAGCACGACGAAGCCGATGATCGCGCCCGTGAGGAGAGCCACCCACGGCGTCTGGCGCTTGCCGGTGAGCGACAGGAACTTGGGGTAGTAGCCCGCACGCGACAGGGAGTACATGTTGCGTCCGTAGGCGAACATGATGCCCTGCAGCGAGGCGAGAAGGCCGATCAGCGCGAAGAGCGCGAGCACCGCGGCGAGCTGAGGCGGCAGGAAGGCTCGGAAGCCGTCGAGCAGCGGTTCGCCGCTCGCCGCGATCGCGGCCGAGCCCGTCACCGCCGGGTTCAGGAACAGCACGATGGCGCCGGTGAAGATGAGGGTCAGAAGGCCCCAGATGCCCGCGCGGGGGATGTCCTTCTGAGGGTTGTGCGCCTCTTCCGCCGCGAGGGGGAGCTCTTCGATCCCGAGGAAGAACCACATCGCGAACGGCAGGGCGAACAGGATGCCCATGCCGCCGAAGGGCAGGAACTCCGACGATCCGGCGATGGACTCATCGGGCGCGATGTCCCACACCCGGGAGAAGTCGACGGCGCCGTTCGCGAACGCGAGCACGCCGAAGAGCACGAGGATGCCGATGGTCAGGATCGACACGACGACGGCGAACCGGAAGGAGATCGCGGCTCCCGCCGTGTTGAGACCGATGAACACGGCGTAGAGGACGATCCACCAGACCCACTGGAGTCCCGCCGCCTTCAGGTCGAACGCCCCGCCGCTGAGGATCGAGAAGATGCCGTTCAGGTAGTCTGCGGAGAAGAGCACGATCACGCCCGTGGTGAAGACGTACTCGATGGTCTCGGCGAAGCCGGTGATGAAGCCGCCCCACGGGCCCATCGCCGATCGGGCGAACGAGTAGGCGCCGCCCGTGTGGGGCAGTGCCGCCGACATCTCGCCGATCGAGAAGAGCATGCCGAAGTACATGACGATGATGATCAGCGTCGCGATCAGCAGCCCGCCCCATCCCGCGGCTCCGAGGCCGAAGTTCCAGCCCGAGAAGTCGCCCGAGACGACCGCCGCGACGCCGAGGCCCCACAGGCCCCAGAATCCGGCTGCCCGGGTGAGTTGGCGTTTCTGGAAGTACTCGCTGCCGGCCTGCGTATAGGTGACGCCGCCGACGGATCGGGAATCTGACATGACGGGCTCCTCGCTCTCGGGAAAGCGCGCGCGATTCTACGGATGTATCGCCTCTTGGCAAGAGAATGGCGCGAAAGGTACTTCGTGTCTACCTTTAGAAGCAACTTCGTCCCGCGCGAGGCCCGATACGGTGGCATTTGTGGGGCGAAAAGGACGCGCGGCCCACCAATGGAGGACTCATGACGGCCCAGGCCCCTCTCAGCGTTTCCGATCTCGACGCCGGGATCGCCGCGGGCGACATCGACACCGTCATCGTCGCGTTCGCCGACGCCCAGGGCAGGCTGGTCGGCAAGCGGGTGTCGGCGCGGCTCTTCCAGGAAGAGGTGCTGCCGCACGGTGCGGAGGCGTGCAACTACCTGCTGTCGGTGGACGTCGACATGAACACCGTCGACGGCTACGCGATGTCGAGCTGGGAGACCGGCTACGGCGACATGATGTTGCGCCCCGACGTCTCCACCCTCCGACGCGTCCCGTGGCTGCCCGGATCCGCGATGGTCATGGCCGATCTCACGTGGGAGAACGGCGACCCGGTCGTGCAGTCGCCGCGCGACATCCTGAACCGCCAGCGCGCGCGGCTCGCCGACCGCGGTCTCGTGGCCTTCTCCGGGACGGAGCTCGAGTTCATCGTCTTCGACGACACGTATCGGGATGCCTGGGCCAAGGGCTACCGCGATCTCACACCGTCCACCGACTACAACGTCGACTACGACCTGCTCGCCTCGGGCCGCCTCGAACCTCTCCTGCGGGACATCCGGCTGTCGATGGACGGTGCCGGCTTCTACACCGAGGGCGTCAAGGGCGAGTGCAACCTGGGCCAGCAGGAGATCGCCTTCCGGTTCGCCGAGGCGCAGCAGACGGCGGACCAGCACGCGATCTACAAGAACGGCGCGAAGGCGATCGCGGGGCATCACGGCAAGTCGCTCACGTTCATGGCCAAGTTCAACGAGCGGGAGGGCAACAGCTGCCACATCCACCTGTCGGTGCGCTCGGCGACGGGGGACCCCGTCATGGCCGGCGACGGCGCGCACGGCTTCAGCCCGCTCATGGAGCACTGGATCGCCGGCGTCCTGGCGACCCTCCGAGAGTTCACGCTGCTCTACGCGCCCAACATCAACTCGTACAAGCGCTTCGCGAAGGGCTCGTTCGCCCCGACCGGCGTCGCGTGGGGCGTCGACAACCGCACGTGCGCGCTGCGCGTGGTCGGCCACGGCTCGTCGCTGCGGGTCGAGAACCGTGTACCGGGCGGCGACGTCAACCCGTATCTCGGCATCGCCGCCATCATCGCGGGCGGCCTGCACGGCATCGAGCACGAGCTGCCGCTGCCCGACCGGCTGGAGGGCAATGCGTACACGGCCGGCGTCGACCACCTGCCGACGACGTTGCGCGAGGCGGCGCAGCTCTTCGACGAGTCGGCCATCGCCCGGGCGGCGTTCGGCGACGACATGGTCGAGCACTACCTGAACCAGGCGCGCATCGAGGTCGAGACCTACGACGCCGCCGTGACCGACTGGGAGAGGGTCCGTGGCTTCGAGCGGCTCTAAGAAGCCTGTCATCGGTCTGACGACCTACCTCGAGCAGGCGAAGCAGGGCGTCTGGGACGTCCGCGCGGCGTTCCTCCCGCAGGTCTACTTCGACTCGGTGACGGCGTCGGGCGGCGTGGCCGTGCTGCTGCCACCGCAGCCCGACCCCGAGATCGCGGCGGACGCGGTGCTCGACGGACTCGACGGGCTGATCCTCACCGGCGGGCTCGACGTGCAGCCCGAGCTGTATGGCGCCGAGCGGCATCCGCGCACCGACGAGCCCCGGCCCGATCGCGATGCGTGGGAGCTCGCCCTCTTCCGCGGCGCGGAGCAGCGCCGGCTGCCGGTGCTCGCGATCTGCCGCGGCCTGCAGCTCGTGAACGTGGCGCGCGGCGGCACGCTGCATCAGCATCTGCCCGAGGCGCTCGGCACCGAGCGGTTCCGCGTCGGCGGGGGCGTCTTCGCGACAAACGACGTCATCGTCGACGAGGGGTCGCGCCTGGCGGAGCTCGTCGGACCCGGTGCGCTCGAGGTGCACAGCTACCACCACCAGGGCGTCGATCGCCTCGGCGACGGACTCGTCGCGACCGCCCACACCGACGGGCTCGTGCAGGCCTTCGAGTCGGACGGCGCGGGCTACGTGCTCGGCGTGCAGTGGCACCCCGAGCAGAACCAGGAGGACCGCAGGCTGTTCGCGGGGCTCGTGGCCGAGGCATCCGTCTATGCATCGCGAGGAGTGCCCAGCGCATGAGCGTGTTCACCGTCATCAACCCGGCGACCGCGCTGCCGATCCGTGAGGTCGCTCGCGCGAGTCAGGACGAGACGGATGCTGCGATCTCGCGCGCCGTTGTCTCGCAGCGTTCGTGGGCGTCGCTGCCGCCGGTCGCGCGGGCCGACGCGCTGCGGTCGTTCGCGCGCGTGGTCGAGGCGCACATCGAGGAGCTGGCGCAGTTGGAGGTGCTGAACTCGGGTCACCCCATCGGGTCGGCCCGCTGGGAGGCATCGCACGTCGCGCAGGTGCTGAACTTCTACGCCGGGGCGCCCGAGCGGCTGTCGGGGCAGCAGATCCCGGTCGCGGGCGGGCTGGACGTGACGTTCCACGA
Source organism: Microbacterium sp. C23T (assembly GCF_053345975.1). Taxonomy (NCBI): domain Bacteria; kingdom Bacillati; phylum Actinomycetota; class Actinomycetes; order Micrococcales; family Microbacteriaceae; genus Microbacterium; species Microbacterium sp. C23T. The sequence continues at coordinate 61,590 of NZ_JBKFBD010000029.1, forward strand.
GCCGTACGGGGTCGTCGGGATCATCGTGCCGTGGAACTTCCCGATGACGATCGCGTCGTGGGGGTTCGCGCCGGCGCTCGCCGCGGGCAACGCCGTCGTGCTGAAGCCCGCCGAGCTGACACCGCTCACCGCGATCCGGCTGGGGGAGCTCGCGCTTCTCGCAGGACTGCCGGAGGGGCTGTTCGAGGTCGTCACGGGGTCCGGCTCGGTCGTCGGGCAGCGGTTCGTCTCGCACCCCGACGTGCGCAAGGTCGTCTTCACCGGCTCGACGTCGGTGGGGACGGACGTCGCGGCGGGCTGCGCGCGCGAGCTCAAGCCGGTCACCCTCGAACTCGGCGGTAAGAGCGCCAACATCGTGTTCGCCGACGCCGACCTCGAGAAGGCGGCGGCATCGGCACCCGGGGCCGTGTTCGACAACGCCGGGCAGGACTGCTGCGCCCGCAGCCGCATCCTGGTCGAGCGATCGGTGTACGACCGATTCCTCGAGCTGCTCGAGCCCGCGGTGCAGGCGTGGCGGGTCGGCGACCCCGCGGACGAGGCGACAGACATGGGGCCGCTGATCTCGGCATCCCATCGCTCGACCGTCGAGGGATTCCTCGACGGGGCGGACGTCGCGTTCCGGGGAACGGCGCCGTCCGGTGACGGCTTCTGGTTCGCACCGACCGTGGTGCTGGCCGGCCCCGCCGACCGCATCGCGCGCGAGGAGGTCTTCGGGCCCGTCGTCGCGGTGCTCCCGTTCGACGATGAGGCCGACGCGATCCGGCTGGCGAACGACACGATCTACGGTCTCGCCGGCTCGATCTGGACCGAGAACCTCGGCCGGGCCGTGCGCGTCTCACGCGGTGTGAAGAGCGGTGTGCTGTCGGTCAACTCGCACTCGTCGGTGCGGTACTGGACCCCGTTCGGCGGCATGAAGGCCTCGGGCCTCGGCCGCGAGCTGGGTCCCGACGCCGCCGAGCACTTCACCGAGACCAAGAACGTCTTCTTCGCGACGGACTGAAGGGAAAAGCATGGATCTGACCCAGCGGCTCAAGGACCGGGTGGCCGTCATCACGGGCGGGGCATCCGGCATCGGCCTCGCGACCGCACGGCGCTTCGCCGCCGAGGGCGCACGCGTCGTGATCGCCGACCTCGACCCGGCCGCCGGGGAGCGGGCGGCCCTGGAGGTCGACGGGCTGTTCCGTCCGGTGGACGTCGCGGACGAGGCATCCGTCAACATGCTCTTCGACTCGGTCGCGGGCGACCTCGGGCGCCTCGACATCGCCTTCAACAACGCCGGCATCTCACCCGCCGACGACGACTCGATCGAGACGACCGAGCTGCCGGCGTGGGAGCGGGTGCAGGACGTCAACCTCAAGAGCGTGTACCTGTGCTCGCGCGCGGCGCTGCGGCACATGGTGCCGGCGGGCAAGGGGTCGATCATCAACACCGCCTCGTTCGTCGCGCTGCTCGGTTCGGCGACGTCGCAGATCTCGTACACCGCGTCCAAGGGCGGCGTGCTCGCCATGACCCGCGAGCTCGGCGTGCAATTCGCGCGCCAGGGGGTGCGCGTGAACGCGCTGTGCCCGGGTCCTGTGAACACCCCGCTGCTGCAGGAACTCTTCGCGAAGGACCCCGAGCGCGCGCAGCGCCGGCTCGTGCACGTGCCGATGGGCCGCTTCGCCGAGCCCGAGGAGCTCGCGGCGGCGGTCGCCTTCCTCGCGTCGGACGACGCGTCGTTCATCACCGCGAGCACGTTCGTCGTCGACGGCGGCATCACGAACGCCTATGTCACCCCGCTGTAAGGTCTCGCCATGACCGATGCCCCACTGCAGGAGGTGCGCAAGGCCGTCTACCGGCCGGTGCGCGAGGGCAACGCGCTCGAAGACACCGTCGCGCGCCTGGTGCAGACGATCCGGCTGGGCGTGGTCGCGCCGGGGGAGTCGCTGCCGTCCGAGCGCGAGCTCGCCGTGCTCTACGCCGTGAGCCGCGACACGGTGCGCGAGGCGATCCGTGAGCTCGCCGACACCGGCTATCTCGTGCGCCGGCGCGGCCGCTATGGCGGCACGTTCGTCGCCGACCCGCTGCCCCAGCCGCCGCACCCGCGCGACGTCACGGCCGCCGAGCTCGAGGACGTCCTCGGGCTTCGCCGCGTGCTCGAGGCGGGCGCGGCCCGCGCCGCGGCCGGACGCACGCTCGACGCCGCCGCCCGGGACGAGCTGTGGGCGCGCTACGAGGTCGTGGCCGAGGCATCCGAAGCCGACTATCGCCGGCTCGACACCCTGCTGCACCTCACGATCGCCGAGCTCGCCGCCATCCCGTCCCTCGTGGCGCTCGCCGCCGAGAACCGGGCGCGCGTGAACGAATGGCTCGACACCTTCCCGCTGCTGCCGCGCAACATCGAGCACTCCAACGTGCAGCACGAGCGCATCGTGACCGCGATCCTCGCGGGGCGACCGGATGCTGCGGAAGCCGCGATCCTCGAACACCTCGCCGGTTCCGAGGCCCTGCTGCGCGGCTTCCTCGCCTGATTGGACGCCGCGTTACCGCTGCGTCGGGCGATTACGCTGGACGGGTGGCAGGCAAGAAGCGCGTGAAGAAGGCCGGAGCGGCGGACTTCCGCAATACCCAGCTCGGCGACGCGCTCCAGACGCAGGACATGGCCGCGGTCGCCTTCGCGCTGCGCCACGGCCCCACCGTCGTCCCGCTGATGCGGCCCGGTCACCGTGACAACCCCCTCGACGTCGGCGAGGTGTGGACCTACCGCGACGCGAAGACCGGCGACATCGCGCTGCTGCTGTTCAGCGACGCCGCCCACAAGCCCGAGACACTGCCCCCGGGCGTTGCGCTGCAGTCGCCGACGTGGCTGCGCGCCTTCCTCGGCGCGCATGAGGACGAGATCACCACGGTCTTCTTCGACATCGCCGGTCCGCACCCGCTGCAGGCCTCGCCCGCCGACCTCATCGCCGCGCTCGACGCCTGATCGCGGAAGTCGGACACTCCGCGCGAAAGTCCGCGGGGGCGCGACGGTGCGGGGCAGACTCGCCGGGTGGAGTACCTGCTCGTCGGAATCGTCTGCGCGGCCGGACTGGTGATCCCCATCGTGCTGGGGTTCGCCGATCCCGGGCGGCGCCGGCGGCCTCGCGGTCGCTGAGGGCGTCGCCGCGGCTCAGAACTCGGGGATGTCCTCGCCGGGTCGGCCCTTCGAGCGCACCCGCACGTCGCTGACGGCGCCTCCGAGGGATCCCGACCGGTGGTCGATGACATCGCGATAGCCGAGTCGCGCGCCTTCGCTGCGTCGCTGCGCGGCCTGGGTGACGGGCCGCACCTCGCCCGCCAGGCTCAGCTCGCCGACGACGGCGATGTGCCGGGGAATCGTCCAGCCCTCGACCGCGCTCGCGACGGCGAGCGCGATGGCGAGATCAGCCGCAGGCTCGGCGAACCTCACACCGCCGACCGTCGAGACGTAGACGTCCTGGTCGGAGGTCTTGATCTTCATCCGCTTCTCGAGCACTGCGAGCACGGTCGCGACGCGCGCCGCATCGACGCCGTTCACGATGCGCCGCGGGTTGCCCGACTTGCTGTCGATCGTGAGCGCCTGCACCTCGACGGGGAGCGCCCGGCGACCTTCGAGTGCGATGGACACGCACGTACCCGGCTCGGTGCTGCCGTGACCGAGGAACAGCGCGCTGGGGTCGGGCACCTCGGCGATGCCGGCGCCGGTCATGTCGAAGCATCCGACCTCGTCCGTCGGGCCGAACCGGTTCTTGAGCGCGCGCACGAACCGGAGCGACGTCTGCCGATCGCCCTCGAACTGGCACACCACGTCCACCAGGTGCTCGAGGATACGAGGACCGGCGATCGAGCCGTCCTTCGTGACGTGGCCGACGATGATCGTCGGGAGCCCACGATCCTTCGCGACGCGGATGAGCGTGGCGGCGACCTCGCGCACCTGCGACGGATGCCCCGCCATGCCCTCCGACAGCGCCGACGACACGGTCTGCACCGAGTCGACGATGAGCAGGTCGGGCTTGACCTCGTCGACGTGCCCGAGGATCGTCGCGAGGTCGGTCTCGCTCGCGAGGTAGAGCTCGTCGTGCAGAGCGCCGGTGCGCTCGGCCCGCAGCCGGACTTGAGCGGTCGACTCCTCGGCCGAAGCGTAGAGAACGCGCCGCCCCGCCTGGGCGGACTGCGCGGCGACTTCGAGCAGCAGCGTGGACTTGCCGACGCCCGGTTCGCCCGACAGCAGGATCGCAGCTCCGGGCACCAGACCACCGCCGAGGACGCGGTCGAACTCGCCGACGCCCGTGGTGCGCCGCGGCGCGTCGGACGTGTCGATGCGCGTGATCGGCTGCGCCGCGCGCCCCGCACCGGGGGAGACCGGAGTCACCGAGCGGAGGATGCCGGTCTGCTCGGCGGCCTCGACCACGGTGCCCCACTGCTGGCACTCGCCGCAGCGCCCGACCCACTTGAGCGTGGTCCAGCCGCACTCGGTGCACCGGTAGGGGGCTGTCTGCGTCGGGCGTCGGGCAGCGGGCATGCGATGAGCCTACGTCCGGCCCGCGACATCGCCCGCGAGCCCCGCTGTTCGCGGGAAGGACGGATGCTGCGGCCCGCAGCATCCGATCCGCCGGCGTCGACCGGGCTCAGCCGCGCAGCGAGTCGGCGACCTCCTTCAGCGCCGCGGCGGAGGCGTGGAACAGCTCGAGCTCCTGGTGGTCGAACTGCGTCTCTCGGATCGGCGCGGCACCGGCCGCGCTCACGACAGACGGCACCGACAGCGCCACGCCGTCGACGCCGTGGAAGTCCCGCAGCACCGGCGAGACGGGCATGACCGCACGCTCGTCGTTGAGAATGGCCTCGATGATGCGCGCGCTCGACAGGCCGATCGCGTAGTTCGTCGCCCCCTTGCCCTGGATCACCTTGTAGGCGGCGTCGCGCACGTCGATGGCGATCTGGTCGAGCTCTTCGACCGACATGCGGTCGCCGGCGGGCGTGACCCACTCGAGGATCGGGACCGTGCCGATCGTCGCCTTCGACCACAGCGGGAACTCGGTGTCGCCGTGCTCGCCCACGATGTACGCGTGCACGCTCGAGGTCGAGACGCCCGCGCGCTCGGCGAGCTTCCAGCGCAGACGCGACGTGTCGAGCACGGTGCCCGACGCGAATATGCGCTCGGGCGGCAGGCCGGTCTCCTCCTGAGCGAGGACCGTGAGCACGTCGCAGGGGTTGGTGACGATGACGTAGACGGCGTCGGGCGCGACGCTGAGCAGCTGCGGCATCATCTTCTTCATGATCCCGGCGTTCACGCCGGCGAGCTCGATGCGGGTCTGACCCGGGTTCTGCTTCGCGCCGGCCGTGATCACGACGACGTGCGAACCCTCGACCACCGACAGGTCACTGCCGCCGATGATGTCGCTCGTCCCGGTGAACTGCGTGCCGTGCGCGAGGTCGAGCACTTCGGCCTCGACCTTCTGCGTGGCGATGTCGTAGAGGGCGACATGGCGGGCGGAACCGCGGATGAGCGCGGCGTACGCGGCGCTCGAGCCGACGCTGCCGGCTCCGACGATGGTGACTTTCGAGTTCTCGATGACGGCCATGCGGCCAGTCTTGCAGTCGACGGATGCTGCGAGCCAGCGTGGATCGCCGGGTCTATGCCCCGTCGGATGCGCGCTGGGGATTGCGGATCCCGAAGAACGACGTGATCCCGCCGGCGATCATCAGCACCGCCGTGACGATGGCCGACCGGTGGAAGCCATCGAGGTCGAGGGCGCCGCCGACGATGGTGGCGAGCAGGGCGATGGCGATCAGCCCTGCGACGCGCGCCACCGCGTTGTTGACGGCGGAGGCGATGCCCGAGCGCTCGGGGCCGATGGCCCCGAGGATCGCCGACGTGAGCGGAGCCACCGTGAGCGCGAGGCCAGCGCCCATCACGATCATGCTCGGCAGCACCTGCCACCAGTAGGAGAAGTCGGTGCCGACGGTGAGGAGGAGCAGAGCGCCGATCCCCATCGTGATCGGTCCGACGGTCATGAAGAACCGCGGACCCCACCTCCCGCTGAGCGACCCGACGCGCGAGCTGAAGAGGATCATCAGGATCGTCATCGGCAGGCTGGCCAGCCCGGCCAGCGTCGCGGGGAGTCCCGCGCCCTCCTGCAGGTACACGACCACGACGAGTCCGTTGAGTGCCAGCGCCCCGTAGATGAAGGTGGTCGCGACGTTGCCGGTCCAGAAGTTGCGCACCCGGAAGAGATCGAGCGGCAGGATCGGATGCCGCACCGTGCGCTGCCGCAGGATGAAGGCGAGGAACAGCACCGCGCCGAGGACGAGCGGCAGCCAGATCGCGGGGGACCCCCAGCCCTGGGTGGGCTGCTCGATGAGGGCGTAGACCATGCCGCCGAGGCCGAGGGTGCACAGCGTCGCGCCGAGCCAATCGATCGAGGCACCCGGATGCCGCGTGTCGCGGAAACCGCCGCGCGCCAGCAGCACGAGGGTGACGCCGATCGGAGCGACGTTGATGAGGAAGGCCCACCGCCACGACGCGAAGTCGACCAGGATGCCGCCGAGCAGCGGGCCGACGATCATCGCGGACGTGGTCATGGCGGTCCAGATGCCGATGGCGCGGCTCTGCGCCGAGCCGCTGAAGTTCGACGTGATGAGCGCGAGCGAGCTCGGCACGAGAAACGCGCCGGCCGCGCCCTGGAACCCCCGCGCGACGATGAGGAACTCGGCGGTCGGGGCGGCGGCGATCGCGAGGGAGGCGATGCCGAACCCGATGAGCCCGATGTGCAGCACCAGCACCCGCCCGTATGCGTCGCTCACGGATCCCGCCACGAGGATCAGCGCACCGAGGGTGATCAGGTACGCGTCGACGACCCACTGCTGCGTCGTGATGCCGCCGCCGAGCTCCTCGCTGATCGCCGGCAGGGCGACGTTCACGATCGTGCCGTCGAGGAAGGCCACGAACGACGCGAGCACCGCGATCCACAGCACATACCGCTGCGTCGTTGCCATGCGGCCCGTGACGGATGTCGGCGCCTCGCCCGGGTGCTCGTCGGTCACGATCCCCACGCTAGACCGCCCCGGCGACACGGGGGCCGTCGCCGTCGAAGTGGATGCGCTCGGCCGGCCCGCACCCTCGCGGGCGGCGACTAACCTGACGATGCAGTCGATCCGATCGCTCGGAACAGGAGATGCGCATGGACTTCGGAATCCACATCGCGGACTTCACCTGGCGCAGCGGCGCCGCGCAGCTCGGCCCGGCGCTCGCCCGGCACGTGCGCAATGCCGAGGACGCCGGCATCCATCGCATCACGGTCATGGACCACTTCTGGCAGCTGCCCGGCCTCGGACCGGTGGAGCACGAGATGCTCGAGGCGTACGCGACGCTCGGGTTCATCGCCGCCCACACCGAGAAGGCGATGCTCCATGCCCTCGTCACCGGGGTGATCTACCGGCACCCCGCCCTGCTGGCGAAGCAGGTGACGACGCTCGACGTGCTGTCGGGCGGTCGTTTCGGTCTCGGACTCGGCGCTGCGTGGAACGAGGAGGAGTGTCGTGGGCTCGGCTTCCCGTTCCCGCCGGTCGGCCGAAGGTTCCGTGAGCTCGAGGAGACGCTGCAGATCTGCCTGCAGATGTGGTCGGACTCGGACGAGCCCTACGAAGGTGCGATCTGGCAGCTCGAGCGGACGCTGAACTCCCCGCAGAGCATCACGCGCCCGCATCCGTATCTGCTGATCGGCGGTGGCGGCGAGAAGAAGACCCTCCGCCTGGTGGCCCAATACGCGGATGCGTGCAACCTCGGCGTGCGCGGCGAGCTGCCGACGCACAAACTCGACGTGCTCCGCGGCCACTGCGACGACGTCGGGCGCGACTACGACGACATCGAGAAGACCGCGATGGTGGCGATCACGCCCGAGTCGACGCCGGCGGACCTGGCGGGGATCGCCGAGTCGCTCACAGGCATCGGGTTCACGGCGACGTACGTGTTCGCCGTCGGGATCGACGAGCCGGAGCGTGTGGTGGACGTGATCCGCGGGGCGATCGAGCTCGGCTGAGACCGCGGGAGAGGGCTCGATTCGCAGCATCCGCCGACGTGTCGTAAGCTTGTCGGCGGTGACGTGTCCGAGCGGCCGAAGGTGCAACTCTCGAAAAGTTGTGTAGGGTAACCCCCTACCGTGGGTTCAAATCCCACCGTCACCGCCAGCTTCGCCAGATCAGCCCCGCTTCGTGCGGGGCTGATCTGCGTTTGGGGCCAGTTCGATCGTGACGGGATCCGGCGTCTGGCGGGGTCTCCGTGGGGGCCGAGCAGCCGTCCAGGGCGTCGATTTGGACGAAACCGCATCCGCGGGGTAGAGTCTTCTTGTTCGCCCCAAAGGGTAGAGCGGAAGGCCTCAGGGTCTGGCTCCCCTCAAGTAACGAACCGCCCCATCATCTCCAAGACGCTCCGCGTGCTGGACGATGGGTTTCCCGCGCGAAGCGCTCCGGTCGGTCTGACGGACAGCTTTGATGGGATAAGATAGTGAAGTTGCCCTGCGGTGATGGCTGTGAAGCCGGAATGCGGGTGCGTCCGATCTTTGAGAACTCAACAGCGTGCACTTGTCAAATGCCAATTTTTTTCTCTGTCGACCGGTTTTCTGGTTGGTGGGGGTCTTTTTGGATCAATTCATGGATGTCAGTTTGATATTCGTTTTTGGTCATGATTGAACTCGTCTGCTAGTGAACTGTTTTCCCGGTTTCTGGTGGGCATCATTTTTTTATGGAGAGTTTGATCCTGGCTCAGGATGAACGCTGGCGGCGTGCTTAACACATGCAAGTCGAACGGTGAAGCCAAGCTTGCTTGGTGGATCAGTGGCGAACGGGTGAGTAACACGT